>JANYBI010000173.1 GCA_025360875.1 Lentisphaerota bacterium | reverse complement strand
TTTCTTTTCCAATGCCTTTTCACCAAAAAAAGTAGCCAGCCCTTTTGAGGCTGGCTACGTACTTCACTGAACTCTTACCGTCGATCATTGCCGTGAGATTCAGTTCTCCAGCCATCAGATGGGAGATTCTTCTTTTCCTGGCCATAAATACCTCCTCGTTCGTTAAGGTATATAATTGCTTCCGCACCTTGGCGTAATATTCTGCGGCATCTTCGTAAAGTCAAGCAGGATAGCGGTTTATTATTGAAAAATCATGAAGTGGAGCTCAAGCGCAGAGGGTTCGGAGAATGAATTAGAATTTATCTCGCACAAAGGCACAAAGCCACGAAGTAGAAATCCGCAAGCGTATCTCGAAGAGGTTCGCTGCAAATTTTCCTTCAAAATGCTTTTTCTTTGCGTCTTTGTGCCTCTGTGAGAGATATAAATGACTTGATTTTATCTGCCTGCCCTGAGCTTGCCGAAGGATGTCATCTGTGGGCATGTTTTGGTTGCGGCACGAGTTGCTCCGGGATATTTATGAATTTCTCTGGGGCCTCTGTGGTTGGTCTGCCAGATTGGCCTGTTTCCTTTAAAATCGATATTATATTGAAATCCTTTTTGACAAAAGATGTTTAGACTCCTATAATTTCCCTTCGTGAAAAAATGGAATCCTGGAACTTGGAATCCTGGAGAACTCATCACATTTGAGTTCGTCGGTTTCTCCTAGCATTTATAAATGCGGAGAGAAAGGAAAATTTGGCGGATAATAAGACCATTGTCCCGGGACTGACGCCTTCCTCGGTGGCGGCCGGATTGTTCGGCATGCTGCTGACAGCGATCGGTACACAGTATTTCGAGATCGTCATCAGTCTGGGGTTCCTGTCCGAGCACACCTTGGCGATTCCGGCTATCTGGGCTATGATCCTCATCACCCTGATCAGTTCCATGGCCTGGATCACCGCCCGTTTCCGCCTGCTTACCCGTGCCGAGATGCTCTGCGTAGTTTTCATGATGCTTATTTCCGCGCCGCTCATGACCCAGGGATTCTGGCATCGCGTCGTGGCCGTGATCGCGACCAATCCGCGTGAATCCGAGTTTGGACGGCTTGACGCCATGAACGACAAGCTGTGGCCGCATGGGCCGAACCTGCTGGGAGAGATGCTCTCGGAGAAAAAACGCGCTACGGTGGCGACCCAGGGTAACGTCAAATGGGAAAACACCCAGTATGAGGCAGACAAGACTGTCATTCTTCCTGTCCTCCGCAATGCTGGTAAAGACGATGTCTCCACATTGCGCGTAAATATCCCAGCAGAAGTTGACAGCCACAAGCAGCTGGTCCAAGGCGAACCTTTCATGATCAACATCCTGGTATACTCCAAGGAACTGGGACCAGATTCCAAATATTTCTGCCGCCTATATACTGATAAGGCAGAGACCTTCACGCCGGTCTTTGAAAACAATCTGGCTCCGAAGATCACGTTCCTGCATAAGAAGGGATTCCAGCGGGTTGGCGTATATGGTCTGAAACTCCCGCCTGGTTTCAAGGACAGCCTGACAGTCGAATTCGGCCTGCGTGGCAACGGGGAGCTGACTGTGGCTGATCCGAAATTTTTCAGCGTGGCCGTGCTTGAGGGACTTTACCGCGGACGCATGGTCGTGACGGAATCGGAATTTGCGAAACTGCCTCCGGAACAGCGCAGCGGGCTTCTGATCAAGCCCGATAACATGTGGAGTCTCTCCGGGGTCAAATACCTCCTTTCCGGCTACATTCCGGTGCGGGACTGGATGGAGCCGATAATGGTATGGACCAGTTTTGTGATGCTTATCCTGATCGCCTGTTTCTGCTTCAATGTCCTCATGCGCAAGCAATGGATGGACAACGAGCGTTTCCAGATGCCGATGGGACGTATTGCCATGGAGATGGTTGATGACCAGGAGAAGCCTGACTCAGTTGCTCCTGTCATATGGAAGAACAAGCTGATGTGGATAGGGCTGGGTGCGACTTTCGCATGGGAAATCACTAAGGCGTGGAGCTTCTACAATCCCAAGGTGCCGGATATGGCGCTGAACGTATCGATCGGCGAGTATCTCTCGGATGCCAGCTGGGGCGGGATGTGGAACGGATGCCGTTTCGAAGTGGTCGCGATCTTCCTGGCCATAGGCATGTTCATGGAACTCAACATTCTCCTGAGCATGGTCGTAGGCGCGATGCTGTACCGTTCGCAGATGTGGATCGGGCATATGGCTGGAAATACGAATCCCGCCTATCCGTGGGGTTTCCACCAGGGCATCGGCGCGTTCATCGGATATGCGTTCATCGTCATGTTCTTCACCCGCAAATACCTGCTGCTTGTCGTCAAGACGGCGCTGGGGAAGAAAACAGAACTGTCCGGAGAACAGGAAGCCATCTCATACCGCTGGGCCCTGATCATCCTGTCATGTACGTTCATAGGTACCGCGATATGGGCGAAGTGGATGGGGATGACGGTGATGGGCATGATGATCTTCTTCGTGCTGATGCTGATAATGGGCATCGTTACCACCCGGATACGCGTGGAGTGCGGTGCGCCATGGGGATACATCGTGCCGGGCAACCTAGCTCCTTTCATGCTCTCCATCGGCGGAATCTACCTCTTCGGACCCGAATCCATCATCTTCTGCTTCATCGCAAGTTTCATGGTATGCCCGACCGTTTTCTTCCTGATCCCCGGCGCGCAGATGGAATTGCTGGAGATAGGCCATCGCTGGCAGGTCAAAGGCCGGCATCTGTTCTGGGCCGGCATCATCGCGCTGGCCGGAGGAATGGTTTTGGGCGGCTGGGTGTTCCTGTCCAACTCCTACGCCCTTGGCGGCAGCACCAGCCCGTATGGCTGGGCGTACGATGCCAAGACCTGGTACTTCTTCTCATACGATGCGGCGATGAACCAGGCCACCAACAATTTCCTGGGGGCATCAGGGGAAGCCACAAAGTTCGATCCGAGCTGGATCGCCATGGGACTGGCCGGCGCGATCACCATGGCCCTGACCTGGCTGCGGCAGATCTTCGCCGGTTTCTGGTTCCATCCGGTCGGCTTCATTCTGGGAAGCACGGCGGGCGGCGGCGGATTCCTCAATTACATCTGGGGCAGTCTGCTGGTGGCATGGGCGATCCGGTGGGTGGTGCTGAAGTTCGGCGGCGCGGTGACAGTCCGTACCAAGCTGCAACCGCTATTCATAGGCGTATTTGTCGGCGCGGCGTTGGCATATCTTGTCCTGGGCATACATGCCGCTTATCTCAAGTCCATCGGCATTGACAAAATTTACTCGATACTGAATCCGGCTTAACAAAATTAGGAATAGGAAAGAATCACTGAAATGCGCACAAGTTCAGCAAATCGTCTGATCAGCACTGTGATATTTCTCGCGCTATTCATTGGCACGGGCTATTGTTTCCTGAAGATATTCGCCCCGAAACCGCTGCCCGCCTCTCTCGCAAGCTACACCGCCTACAGCAAGGATCCGATGCACAAGATGCTTGAAGCCACTGCGGTGCGTACCGAGCTCGATGCCTTTCTCGCCTGCGGTTCGCGTTATCCGGGACAGCCGGGCTTCTACAAGGCTGCTGACTTCATCCGCAAGTCCTTCGAGAAAGCCGGACTGACGGTTTTGGACTATCGGCAGAAACTGGCCGTGCCGATGACTGCGCAACGGGAAATCCTGGGAACGGACGGAAAACCGCTGGCGGATGTCGAGATCTATCCTTTCGTGCCCAATCATATGCAGCCTGCGGTCACACCTCCGGAGGGATTGTCCGGACGCCTGATGCTGGTGTCGGATGAAGTCCTTCTGAAAGAACATTCCTTTACCGACGCTATCGCGGTGATAGACGCCGCCAACCCGCCGCCATCCTATGGAGTGAGCTGGATCAAATATGCGCAGCTGGGTTTCAAGGCAGTCATCCTGGCGAACAGGGAAGGGCTTTCCAAAATCATCTGGCAGGACACCACTAAGAACGGCATGGTCGCCAGCAATCCGGTAAATTATGTACGTCTTGCAGCCACTGAAGGTATTTTCCAGCATATCGGGGAGACGGTGACGCTGCATGTCCGAATGGACTGGAAAAATGTGGACGCGTCCACTTTTGTCGCCTATTTCCCGAGCGAACATCCGACATCCAGCGAGGCGCTGGTGATCACCTCCTGTTACGATGCGTGCTCCATGCTGCCGGACCTGGCGCCGGGAACATTGGCGGCCTCGGGCGTGGCTTTGCAACTGTCGTTTCTCAAAGGAATCACATCATATCGCGAAACCTTGAAGCGCGACCTGGTGTTTGTCAGCTATCCTTCACAGATGATGGGCCATCAGCAGGCCAACGGCCTGGCGGCGCTGCTGGGGCCGGCCATGACGCGCACAGAAGGTACCACGCTGCTTGCCAGCCAGAAAGCTGAAAACGATATTGCAATGGGCCAGGTGAACGCATGCATGGAATCTCTTTCCGCTCCCGTCGTTTTCGACAGTGCCGACAAGCTGAGCGCGGCTCTGGCAAAACTGACTGCGGACACGCGGAAGTTCCTGGATGAACAGGTGCGGTACGCGATGAACAAGCTGGCATTCGACCTGTCGGAAGAACCTCTTCGCACCCGCATGGCGTTCCTGGCTTGCGGTGGCCGCGATCTCACATCTCCGGAATTCAAGGCTTTCACCACGAGCAAGAAGATCTACGACCAGGCGACCAACGCCACAGGCTTCAGCCTCGAGAAACTGGTCGGCGAGAAATCCGAGATCTGCAAGACCCATGACGTTGTCGGACGTTGCCTGTCCCGTCTCAGCGAACTGCAGAAGTTCCATGAGTGGCGCGCCAGCCAGATACGCATCGGACTGGAAATCAACAGTCGCCTGATGGCATACAACCGCCTGGTTTTTGTCGACTCATATCTTGCGCCCGGCGATCCGGAAAAAGTCAAGGATGAAAAGGCGTCATTCCTGATCGGTGCCGGCGGAGAGGGCGCCAATTACAGGTACAGCTACACGTTCAACGATCTGCTGACAGCTACATATCAGAGAGGCAAATTCCCGTCCGGATTCAAATATGACAACCTGCAGAACCGCTGGCACGACGGCTGGGCGTCATCGGCAATGGCCAGTCTGCCGGTGGATACTGGCGTCTGGAAGAGCTTCGGATTTCCGGCCATGTCTTTTTTCAACAGTGACCGTTCGGATTCCTACCAGCGCTGGGGATATCCGGTGGAACTGCCGTACATGCGCAACACCGATACCATCCGGCAGTCGCTGTTGTTTGCAGGTGACGGCCTGCTGGCCCTGGCCCATGGAGAAGGTGCGTTTGAAGAACCGATCAAAGTGGCGGCAGGAGTATACGGCGGCCAGGTGTTTGTCTCCAATGTCGGTCGTTCAATCGTGCCGAATTTCCCCCTGTCCAACGCATTGATCGGCCACAAGGGCAACAGCGGGCACTTCGAGTATCCCGGCTATTACTTTTTCTATTTCATGTTTACCGATCCGTATGGCCGGTATTCCGCCCCGTTTGCAGTGACCTCCATCTGTCCGTGGGGCCTGGCATACAGTCCTGAGGCGGTCGGTTTCGATTCCGATGGCCGCATTTCCTATATCAAGGACGAAGGACCGGCAGGACAGGCCATCTACAAATCCACCAAACTAGGATATTTTTCCGGACGCGACCACATAAACATCGTAGTCTTCAGGGCCAGCCCGGTAACATTGCTGGATATGGTCAATCCGCAGACCCTGAACGCTTTCTCCGGAGTGGATTTCCTGTCCCGCGAAGGCTTGTCCACTCTGACCAGGAACAATATTTTCCCTCCCAGCGCCAACGGGATAGTCACGGCTTTCGTGGAACCTGGACGTCCATTTTTCATCACTCTCAAATCTGGCGCCGCCGAGAATCCCCTGGTTCTGACCACGCGCGGTTTCATGTTGAATGTGGATGAGAAGAATCCGCCTTCCAAGGACCGCGAGATCGACGGTCTGGGATTTCTTGCATACAACACGCAGTTCATCCTGCAGGTGCCGCGCGGGATCGCGTCCTCTGTCCAGCAGGTCAACGGCAGGCGACTGGTCCTGCAGGAAAAATATGGAATGGCGGACGAACGCACAAAGGCCTTCCAGAAAAAAGGCGGGGAACTGCTGGTCGCCGCCAAATCGCCGGAGCTTTCAGGACACCAGCGCCACCTGATGCAGTCCGAGGCGGCAACATACGGCGTCCTGAACCATCCTGTGCTGCGGAAATCAATTTATGAGGCTGTCATCGGCATCCTGTGGTATCTCGGACTTCTGGTGCCATTTGTCTTCTTTTTCGAGAAGCTGGTGTTCGGATATGCGGACATCCGCAAGCAGCTGACTGCGCAGGGAGTCATTTTCCTTACGGTCTTCATGCTGCTGTGGCTGCTGCATCCGGCATTTGAAATGATCCGTTCGTCACTGATGATACTGCTGGGATTCATCGTCATGCTCGCCTCCGGCGGCGTTACGCTGCTGTTCTCCGGCAAATTCAAGGAAAACCTTACGGAACTGCGCAAGAAACGCGGACAGGTGGAGGAGGCGGAAGTGAACAAATTCGGAGTCCTGGGCACGGCATTTTCGCTGGGTCTCAACAACATGCATCGCCGCAAGGTCCGCACAGGCCTGACCTGCGCCACCCTGGTGCTGATCACTTTCGCCATGATCTGCTTCACCTCAATCCAGAGCAATGTCGTGAATGTCTCCACCGCAATAGGCAAGGCCTCATACCAGGGCCTCCTTGTCAAACCCCGCAGGTGCGAACCGATCTCGGACAGCCAGCTGTTTGCACTTCAGACCCGCTACAGCCACCTATATGAGATGTCACCGCGCCGGTTCTATCTGGGCAAACGCGACAGCTGGCGGAATTCCTGCCGCAATCCCGACATCAGCCTGACCTATGAGCCGGAAGGTGCTACGCCGAAGAAACTGCCGGTGTCTTCAATCATGACGTTCACTTCAATGGATCCGATCCGGAATCAGATCGAACTGCTGACCAAGAAAGGTTGGCTGCCCAAGCTGCCGGCGGATTTTGATCCGAACGCGCCTGCACCGGTATTGATCTCTGAAGAGACGGCACAGGAAATGGGAGTCACTCCGGCACAGGTGGACGGAACCGCTCCGCTGATCGCCAAGATCAACGGTAAGCAGGTTGTCATATATGGCATCTTCCGAAGTGATTCGCTGCGCAGGGTCCGTGATCTTGACGACCGCGATATTCTGCCTTTTGATGTGGAGGCTGTGCATACCATGCAGCTCTATTCTCCGGATCAGCTGCTGGCGGAAGAAGATGACCCGCGGCAAAATCCTTCTCGTCAGGTGCTTGCGCTGGACGGTTTCACCGCCGACATCACCGCTGCGGAACTGCGTCTGGTATCGATCGCCGTGAACATGTCGGGATTGTCCTACAAGCAGGCCAAGGCCGAGATCGACCGGTATCTGGAACAGAGGGGACAGGAAACCTACTTCGGGCTTGACGGAGTGGCATACTACGGAAAGATCACACGGGAAAACTCATTCGCCGGACTGGTTGAAATCCTCATCCCCCTGCTTATTGCCGCCATGACCGTGCTGAACACCATGCGCGGATCGGTGTATGAGAGGCGCGGCGAGATTTTCGTCTATAACGCCGTTGGAATCGCACCCCGCTACATATTCGCCATGTTCATCAGCGAGGCGGTGGTCTATGCGGTCGTCGGATCCGTGCTCGGATACCTGCTCAGCCAGGGTACCGGTAAGATACTAAGCACAATAGGATTCACAGGCGGACTGAACATGACCTTTACTTCCGTGACTACAATTTACGCATCGCTGGCAATCATGGTCGCCGTGTTCATCTCGACGTTCTTCCCGGCGCGTTCGGCCATGCAGATCGCGGCACCGGCCGATGATGCCGGATGGAGTCTTCCTAAACCGGATGGGGATGTCATGAAATTTGACCTGCCATTCACATTTGACTTCAGGGACCGCGTGGCCGTGCTGGCATTCTTCCACCGGTATCTGTCGGACCACGGCGAAGGCAGCTCCGGGCCATTCTTTACCGGACAGCCTATGACTGCGATCTCTACGGAGCTGGATCCTCTCGCAGACCACGGGTATGTTCCGGAGATACGCTGCACCATCTGGCTGAAACCGTTTGATCTGGGAGTGTCCCAGGAAATGGTGATCTCCATGCCGACCGATCTGGAAACAAAGGAATTCATCGCCAGCATCAGCATCCGGCGTTTGTCCGGTACCCGGGAATCGTGGTTGCGCCTGAATCCGGCCTTTGTCGGACAGCTTCGCCAGAATTTCCTCTACTGGCGTGCTGTCAGCATGGACGAAAGGGCCAAACTGTTCGATGAAGCCAGGAAGCTTCTGCAGCAAGATGTCATGAAACAAGGAGCCGCCAATGTCTAAATCCAATTTCGATAAGGAGCTTGAGCAGTACCGTAACCTGCTCGACACGCCGACCGAGTTCAAGGACGGTTTCGGCTGGTCGACGGTCATCGGGATCTTTTTCTGCGGCCTGATCATGATGCCCGGATCGATCTATCTGGGACTCATGACCGGTGGCAGCATCGGTTCTGCGGCACAGTGGGTGACGCTGATCCTGTTCAGCGA
>JANYBI010000090.1 GCA_025360875.1 Lentisphaerota bacterium | reverse complement strand
CAAATAGATGATTTTCAAACACCAATACTTTCGCCGTATCTCATTCCTTATCAGTAATATCTCCAGCCTGGCACCAATGCCGTTAACTTAAGCGCAACATCTTGATAATATGATAAATATTTTTTTATCTTTACGCATGGAATGCGTTGAATAACATAGCCTATGGTTTCAACCATAGGTATCGAAAACAAAAATTGATTCGCCCTGAAGGGGCGAAATATATTCCGTCCCTACAGGACGTGTCATTTATTATCATATGTCCTGTGGTTGAAACCACAGGCTATAATATTCAATCCCTTCAGGATTCACGCATACATGTAACTCGCAAGATATTAACATGATGTATTTATTTTCGTGGTGAAAGCATGCTTTGTGTCTCTGTGGCTTTGTGAGAGAAAAACGACTTTAGAATTTTAAAGATTGCCCGACAAAGCAGATTTCACAGTTTGCAGTCGTCCCAGATGTCGCCGATCTTAATCATGAGCGGCTTGTCGGGATTTTCAGGATTTGTTTTTATGATCAGGACCGATGCCCCTGGAATCTGCTGGCAAATTTTCCTGGCGAAATCCTCTCCCTTGATGAACACGCTGGTGGAAAGACCGTCACCGGCAGTGTGGGAACAAATACCGTCTTTACCAGAATCTCCCGGCAGGACAACTGTCACTGATATCATGCCCTTGACAGGTTCGCCTGTCTTCGGATCCATGATATGGGCGTAGTTCACACCATTGATGGTCACATGCTTCTCATAGTTTCCGCTGGTTGCAATTGAGGCGCCGGCAACTTGGACAGTCCCGCAGATGGCGCTGTTGCCGAAAGGATCCCTGACGCCGACAGTATATTTTGTTTTTCCTGGCGGCGGATCCTTGAGGCAGCGGATGTTACCGCCCAGATTTATGGTGCCGCAGCTGATTCCTTTTGACACTGTGGCCAATGCTGCACGATCTACTGCATAGCCTTTGGCGATTCCGCCGAGATCAAGCTTCATGCCAGCCTCTGGAAATTTCACAGTATGCTGTTCAAGATCGAAAATAACCTTGTCCAGTCCGACATGGCTTTTGGCTTCGGCTATTTCGGCAGGCGTGGGCAGAGCATTGCTTTTCCTGTAAAAACCCCAGAGCTCCATCAGAGGCGTCACCGAAATGTCGAACGAGCCGTCCGTCAGCTGGTATAATTTTTTTGACTCAAGCAGGACTTCCCAGAGAAGACTGCTGCATTTGAAGGGTTCTTTTGCGGCAGTCGCGTTGAGCCTTGAAAGTTCGCTGTCAGGATTGAACAGGCTGCAGGTCTTTTCGACGGAGGACAATTCGTCCCTGATGGCATCAGCTGCGGATTTCGCAGATTCCATATTGCCGTAGAGTTTGATTTCGGCATTAGTGCCCATCACGGGATACTGCAGGGATATCGCAGGTTCGGCCATCTGCGATTCGTCCGCTGCATATCCAGCCAGGCAAAAGAAGAATATGGACATGAGAAGACAAATGCCGTTTGATATGTCATTCATAATTATGGAATCCTTGAATGCGCCTGACCCGCCTACGGATCCTGTCGGACTTAGATTTTATGTTTGTAGTAGCTCGTGTTCGAGCGTTCTTAACGGAATCTCAAAAGGCCGAAGAACGCGCAAATCCTCCATTGGAGGACTACTACGAGCAAATTTACCCCAGCTTTAACTCATTTCAAAGTCCGACAGGCTCCTACGGCATGACCCATCCGTACTGCAGATAGAACTTCCTCGATTCCGGTGACGCCAGGAACTCCATGAACTTCATCGCCTCTTCGGGATTCTTTGAAAACTTCAGAAGTCCGACGCCTGTGCCGCGCAGTATCCTCTGTTCCTTCGGAAGCTCTATGACTTTGATTCTTCCTTCGGCGAGATGCTCGAATGCGGTCCAGCCAAACGCCGCATCGACTTTCTTTTCGGCGACCGCCTCGACAATGGCGACGCATCCGTTCGCCCGGAAAGTGATGTTTTTTCCGATCTCATCCATCAGGCCGAGCCTGGCAGTGACATCCTCCCAGAGCCCCTTCAGGCAGTCCAGCATTGAAATTGCAATCCTGACATTTGGTCTGGCAAGATCATTCAGATTTGCGATCTTCGCAGGATTCGAGGCAGGAACGATTATTGCTGAACTCCTGTAGGCGATGGTCCTGCGCCTGCCTTTGAGGATAATTCCTCTTATCTCGCCGTCGTCAAGCAGGTATTCAGCTCCGCCGATCGCGAGATCGTGAATTCCCGCATCCGCAATCTCCTGGAGGAAATCATCTCCGCCGACAGTCCCGACCGCTTCCTCGGCCTCAGGCTTGGCGCAGTGACGGCTGCAGACGCTTATTTCAATTTTAACACCGTTTTTTTTCTCGTACAGTTCAGCGGACTTCTTCAACGGTTCCGCACATGCCCGTGCCGAGAAAATCCTGACAACACTATTTTTACCATTCATTTCAGCTCCTTTATTTCTTATTCATCAGTTTTGTAAACAGGAAGGACAAAATTAGCGCAGAGATTACACTTGCGACAAGCATTGTAATCAGGCTTGGGATATTGCTTCTGCTTTCCTCTCTTATAACGGGTGTTTTTTTAACTTTTGGTTTTATGACAGTCTTTTCGGCAGGATTGTCCGCCAGTTCCCCGATTCCCTTTAGCGGAGGAAGCACCTCGTCGATCACAAGATTTCCATAGATCATGCCGCCCCAGTCTACGGCCATCAGGAGATCATTTCCGGGATTCATCGCCTTCACCTCGCACGAGCATTTTCCGACAAGAAAGTTCATCACTGAGTCAACATTTTCCTTGCCAATATCCTTGCCTGTGAAAACGTCAAGCATCCTCCCCCTGGCAAAAACAGGTATCGCGGCAGGCAGGTTCTTATTGTCCATCTTTTCTGGCGCTATGACGGAGAGCATTTCCATGAACATTTTTTCGGAAGGGTCATTCCTACCAACCCTCAGTATCGAAGTTTTCACAGGCAGGTTCATGACATTTTCAGCGAAACCGGGTGGTGGCTCGTTTGCGCCTTCGGAGCGGTTTCTTGCATTCAGATCAGTTTCTGCGATCTTGAGTTCGGCCGAAAGCTTTTCAGATATCGGACCGTCCTTATCCTTGTTTCCACTTTCAACAAAAATCCAGACCGCACATTCTCCGGAGAGGATCCTGCGGGCAACCTCGCGTCTTGCGGGTGAGTCGACGAGAAGACGGGAAATTTCAGGTGTAAGCCTTCCTTTCCACAGCGGAGCTTTAATCCGTGCGGAACTTGGAAAATCAACGACTGCATACGGAAACTTGTCGGGCTTGAATGTTTCCAGGATTAACTTCGCTTCCGTGTCAATCTTGCCCTTGTCGGACACATCCGACTTGAAAACCCTCAGATTTACAGAAAGAGGTTTTCCTTCCGGACTGTTTTCCAGGGCGTCGAGAGCCTTCTGGTCTTCAGGCGGGATTTGCTTGTCGTACAGGAAATAGACTTGGAAAAAATCGGGCTGCCATCTTTCAAGCCCATACCTGTAGACAGGAACGGGACACGAAAATGCCGAAACGCTCCAGAATGATATAGCAGCGACAAGAAGATGGGAAAAATTATTTGACTTGCACATTGTCCATTATGCCTATGTTCTTCAATATTTTTTCAAGCACTTCCCCGGTGTTTCCGGACATAAGCAGGCGTCCTTCTGAAATCACTGAAACCCTGTGTCCGAGCGCCTGAGCCTCCTCGGTATTATGGCATACATGTATAGTGGTCAGCTTGTATTTGCCATGCGTATCCTTAAGTATGTCGCAAACATCTTTCCGTGAATTCCTGTCAAGCGCGCTCACCGGTTCGTCCAGCAGCAGGACTTCAGGCTTTCTCGCAAGCGCCCTTCCCAGGGCGACCTTCTGCTTTTCGCCGCCGCTGAGGTTGGCCACGGTGCGCGATGCCAGTTTTGAAAGATCGAGAAAATCGACGATATGCCTCGTTTCCTCAACTGCCTTTGCGAAAGGAATTCCGGCCACCTCAAGGGGAAAGGAAATGTTCCTTTGAACGTCCAGGTGGGGAAAGAGGTCCGAGCTCTGCGGCACATATCCGACTTTCCTGAATCTGGGCTCAAGCGAAGTCACATCCTTCCCACCGATCAGTATTGTCCCGCCTTTGAGCCTTATTATTCCGCAGATGGATTTGAGAATGAGGCTTTTTCCGGAACCGGTGGCCCCCATCACCATATGGTATTCGCCGTCCGCAACTTCAAGATTCACGTCGGTGACAGCGAACTTGCCGGCTTCAATATTCAAATTTATTATGCTGATCATGATTTCATTTCCTCGGTGCCAGATAATGTACGAATGTCAAGGCCGCTCCAGCCATGAGCACCATTACCAGCGAGATGGCGAACGCCTTTTCAATGTTTCCAATGCTGAGCTCAACCCAGATGGCCGTCGGCATGATCTGCACCCTGGA
>JANYBI010000079.1 GCA_025360875.1 Lentisphaerota bacterium | reverse complement strand
GGCGCAGCAGAATCTCAAGCTGGCGAACACGTCCATGGTAGACACCGATGACCTTGCGAATATCGGCGATTTCCTCCACTTCAATGGCGTCGGACAGGCGGAACTTGGAAAGAGGTTCGGTGCCGCCATGGCTGAGCTTCTTAATGGCGGCGGTGCGGGCTCCGGGAAGAAGAAGAAGAAGTAAGGCCATCCAGCAAGGGCTAATTGCCATATCCCTATCAGCTTAGCAGATTTCAAAATTCAAATTTAATGGTTGGAATCATATCCTGTAAATCCTGTTATCCTGTCTAATTTCTGGAATTATTTTGAGGAAAGAATCATTTCGAGAACGTTCTCATGTTTCCCTGTCCACGGCGTAGGCCAGAGTTTCTCGAACCCCTTGCGGACTTCGCAAATATCAGGACCGAAAAGCCTTTTCGCGGCGAAAGAAGCTCCTTTTGAGAGTTCAGTTGGATTGAACCCCTGGGAAACAACGACCCTCATTGTTCCGATGATCCTGTCATCCCAGCCTAGTTTGCGTTCGAAATCGCGGCAGACGCGCTCCACGGAGTCGGTCAGGAACGGATTTACCATCCTGATGAGCAGATCCTCAGCATAATCCCTGAAGCCTTTTTCGGTGAAGAGTTCATCAACACCTTTCCATTTTTTGCAGAGCGCCTTCCCGGATTCATCGATGAATGCCCGTCTTCCAATTTCCACGATCTCCTGATGTCTGGCGAGTTCGTGCATGAATGCAATTTTATTTTCAGAGGCATGGAGACCGAGAAGCATGTGGATGGCATTGTGCCCGTAAAGTTTCGCCTCTTCGAAAGGAAGAAGATCATTCTTCACTATAAGCCCCTGAGTCTTCCTCTCTCCAATTCCCGGGCAGCTGCTTATGAGGATCCTGTTGAATTCCTCCACGAGATGGCCGCGGTCGGATGACGGGGAAAGTGGCTGGAGATTTCTCTTTGCGCATTCGGAAGCCGGAATGATTCCGCTCATCTTGCCGACTACCGTGTTCAAATAGTGAGTATTCGGAAAACTTCCTCCTATGGCTTCATTGAGAAGTTCGGCTGCGTGATTGTTATTCTCGGCCGTATAAATGAGCCTGTGGCGGGCGGGAGCCTTTTCAAATCCCTGTTTCAGCCAAGGTGCGATATTTGCAAAAAATTTGACCCCGGGAAGGGCGGTAGCCATTTCATCGGCTTCTGCAGCTATGGAGACCAGCTTTTCGAGGTCTCCGTTCTCCATAGGATTATAGATTTCAACATTGGGAATCTTTTCTTGGTTTACAGTATCTTTTCTGGCAACATTTATAGTTATAAATCCCTTGTCGGCACGAAGCGCCTTGACAAGGGATTTATCGACATCGGCGACGACAATCCTGTCAAATCCTCCCTTTGAGGCACCGAGCAGGAATATTCCTGTCTGTATCGGCCCCAATCCTATTCCGAGAAAGGTCTTCATGTTTTCTTTCGTTTTAGTTATAAATATTTCAAGCCACGGAATGGCTTTAAATATTTATGGATACTCATTGCACAACAAATGCAATGGCTTCACGTCTTCTTCGATTTCCGGGAAGCGTCCTATCTTGTCATAGAAACGATTGTCATTGGCGTCGTCGTTCACCATTGATACTTCACCTATGAGGCACATTGACTTTTCAGCCCAGAAACGGTGGTAGACATAAGGTTCAAGAGTTATGCTCTCTCCCGTTTTCAACCTGATGAGTCCGCCGGGTTTGATTTTCCTTGTCACGCCATCGACCTGCACGGTGAAACTGTCCTTTGAAAGACCTTCCTTTTTGTCAGCCTTCCAGAGCCGCATGACAAGATCTCCGCCACCGCGGTTTATTATATCCTCCATCTTATTCCAATGGAAATGGGTGGGGGTGATCTGGTTCACCCTGGAGATCATTATTTTTTCAGCGTATGGCTTGCCGTTTTTGACGCCGTAGCAGCCGTTGCGGATAGTGAAGAGCAGAAGTCCGAGCTTTTTGAAGTCTCCGCTGCCGAAATCGGTGATATCCCAGCCGAGTGTGTTCTTCCTAATCTCATTGCATTCCTTGCCCTTCTTCTTCCACTGGTCAGGCGACCAGGATGCCCATGGAGGCAGCTCGAACTTGTTCTTCTTGAAGAAAGCCTTGGCTTCACGCAGATAATTGTTCAACTCGGATCTTTTCATTTTTTGCTCCGTAAGTAACTCGGACATTCCTGTCCGAGATATTTGTTTAACTCATCTCGGGCAGGAATGCCCGAGTTACTAAAACATTCAAATAGTATATTTACTGATTAGTTCCTTGACCTGATCAACTGACTTGACTCCCTGGGAGGCTGTAGGATGCGACAGCGATGCGGCCGCAACTCCGCTGCCGAATTCAAGCATGTCCTTGAGTTTTCCTCCACTGTAAAGCATGTAGAGGCAACCCGCGCAGAATGCGTCGCCGGCACCGACGGTTCCCTTGATGTAGCCGGCAGGAAGCTTAAGCGATTTCACAGATTCGCGTATGATCTTTGTTTTCTCCTTGACGGTTGCCACGGCTCCCTCGGGGAAATGAATGACGACCATCTTGCCAACGCCCATTTTGATAAGGGCATCTGCGGCTTCGGCGGCATCCTTGAAATCTATGCCTCCATCCTTCTGCCTGATTTTCTTTTCCAACACTTTGCCGGCCTCGATCTCGTTGAAGATCAGATAATCGGTGAATTTCAGCGATGGAGTGACGATCCTGTTGAAGCGTTCACTGTTTTCGCTGACGACATCGATTGCCGTTTCAATTCCCGAGTCCTTTAAGTTGGAAAGCAGCTTTGCAGCGCGTGTTCCGAACTTCTTGTCAGGCTCATCAAGCTTGTCGAGAAGAAGCAGATATCCGACAAGGCAGAGCTTGCCTTTTATCTTGTCAATTTCAAAATCGCCGATGTCGAGTGTGGCATTTGCCCCTCTTGCATGGAAGAATGTGCGGTGGCCGTTGGATTTGACCGTTATGACATCCGTGTATGAGGTCGTCTGTCCTGGCCTTTTCCTGAGAAGGTCCGTACAGACATTGTGCGTCATGCAGTCCTTCAGGATGAAATCGCCGTGTTCATCATTGCCGATCGCACCCACGGCCTGCAGGGGCATGTCAGTGCCGAGTTTTGCAAGGTCGAGTAGGACGCTATACGGACAACCTCCGTTGGTCGGATGCTCTGTCTTGAGGATATTTGCAAGATTCCCCTCCTCAGGATAGCTGTCGACAAACTTAATCAGGTCGATTATCCAGTTTCCACCCGCAGTTATTCCAGAGCGCATATTCCTCCCATTTGGCTTAAAGCACGACTTTATCTTATTCGGGATTGGTCCTGAACGGCACAGCCGGCAGACCTTCCTTGTTATACAGATTGCAGACTGGATTGTTTGCCCAGCCATAATAGACCATTGCAGGCGCAGCGACATCAGGAGAGGAGACGATTACGGTATCGCCTGCTATTCTCGCATCCGCATAGACGAATTTCCTGTCTTCACCGGCAATCGCGAATCCGGTCAGCTTGTCCCCTTTGGCCATGAGACCGCCACCTGCATTATCGAACTTCAGGATGATCTCATTCCCTTTGACTTCCATTGATTTGAAGACAGGGCCTGAGCAGAGGACGTTCTGTCCATATGTCCTGGCGCAGGCGATAAGAGCCAGACGGCGTCCGACTTCCTGCTTGTTCTTAGGATGTATGTCTTTTTCATCACCGATGTCAATGGCGGACGCGAGTCCTACATTTTTAACGTCGCGCGAGATTAAATACTGGGATTCGCGTATCTGCGCCCAGCCGTCCTGTATCGGAGTCTTCTGGATATCCATGAAGTTTGCCAGATGCACGATGAGAAATGGAAAGTCGCCAACGCCGAAACGGTTGCGCCAATCCTGGATCATCGCTGGCAGAAGCCTCCGGTAGACCACTGGCTGGCCGGCATTTGATTCTCCCTGATACCAGATGGCGCCTTTCACCGCGAATGGAAGCAACGGTGAGATCATGCCATTGAAGAGGACAGTTGTCTGGTTCGGATTCCCATCAAGTTTCCTAGGTGCAGGTTTCAAGTCTGCGAGCGGAGCCGCCACCTTGTACTGCCAGGTTCCTGTAAGCGGAATTGCGGTCTGCCCCTCGGCAGTCAATGTCATGGTGTTCGGGTCGCCGTGAAATCCTCCGCCTCCGCCGGTGTCAAGAACTCTTACTGCGATGACGTTTGCGCCTGTCTTTAATGCGCCCTTGGGCAGTTTGTAGATACGGCGGGCCTGCCAGTTGTCCATGCCGCCGACGACAGTGCCATTGACGAAAGTCGTATCTATGTCATCGATCATCGCCAGGCTGAGTGTCGCCTCGACATTTGCCCAGGCTTCAGTAAGTTCCACTGTCTTACGGAGCCAGACGACTCCGTCAAAGTTCGGAAGGCCGGCATTTTCCCAGTTCTGAGGCTGCCCTTCCATAGGTTTCCAGTCGGAAATGTCAAGGTCGGCTTTCTCCCAGCCGGCTTTGCTGCCCGGATCATTGCTCTTCCACCAGGCATCCATTTCCTTTGCAAAGTCAAATTGACCTGACTTGATTGACTTTACCTGCTCTTCAAATGATGCCAGGCTGTCCTTGAAGTCGGGAACTGTCTTCAGACCTTCCAAGCTTGTCCAGGCTTCGGCGATCGTACCGCCCCAGGACGTATGAATAAGACCGACGGGTATTTTGGTCGCTTTATATATTTCCCTGCCGAAAAAATAACCGACACCGGAAAAACCGCCCCATCCGTCAGCGCCAACTGTCTCCGGACTGCAGATGAGCCACTTCGCCTGCGAAGGCTGGGTCGGGTAGAAAACACTCTCAGGTTCAAAGGCTATTTTCTTTGGCACAGTGAAAAGGCGGATGTCAGGATAGTTGGCATCTGCCACTTCCTTGTCGCCGTCCATGCAAGGGCGGATCCCCATTTCCATATTTGATTGTCCTGAACAGATCCACACATCGCCAAGCATGACGTTTTTGCAGGCAACTGTATCGGTGCCGGTCACATTTAAGACGAACGGACCGCCAGCCTTATGCGCGGGAAGTTCGGCCAGCCATTTGCCATCTGCACCGCTCTGGCAGGCAACCTGTTTTCCATCCAGTTCTACGGTTATCTTGGTATTTGGTGCAGCCCATCCCCAGACGGGCGTCTTTACATCCCTCTGTAAAACCATGTTGTCGGTGAAGAGAGGATGGAGGAAAGGCTTCTGCTGCGGTTCTTCGGCGGCTGCAGAAATGCATAACCCGAGAATGGTGAAGCAGACAAGGAAAAACTTGCGTGGCATCATCTGGTGATCTCCCCTTTTTCTTGTTGGCCTATTGAATTTTGAATTCAGTCTGAAATGGTAGTCGAACAACTGGGAAATGTCAAGGTTTCTCCCTTAGAATCTGGCGATTCCCCTGAATCCCGTTCGAAGTTGCAAAACATGAAACGCTGTCCTTGAACCTTTTGTTGATGGCAGATGCGATCATGTCGGCTGATTTTGCGGATTTCGCAATTGCAAAGAGGGATGGGCCACTGCCGCTGACTTCGATCCCGAGCGCACCGGCCTTCAGCATTTCATCCCCAAGGATTCTCAGAAAAGGGAACTTTTCCCATAGTGCCTGCGCAAGGTCGTTTCGGAGAAGAGAAGATATTCCAGCCAGATCATTTTTCTCCATGGCGGAGATGATCTGCAGCGATTGTGATTTGCTGTCGGATTTGAGTCTGTTCTGATATGCCCACTTTGCGCTGACAGGGAAATTCGGGAAGACAATCACAATAGGGATTTCACATTCCACATCAAGAAATTTAAGCTTTTCGCCGATTCCAGTAGCCAATGACGGAAGAGGATTTAAGAAGAATGGGACATCTGCTCCAATTTTCGAGGATATCTTCAGGAGTTCCAAGTCCGTAGTTTTATCAGGATATTTCATCTGAAGAAGTTTCAGCGTTGCTGCCGCATCGCTGCTTCCTCCGCCAAGTCCGGCCGCTACAGGAATGTTCTTCTTGACATGAATTTTCCAGGCAGGTTTGACCTTTGCGAATTTCGCAAAAGCTTCGGCGGCCTTATGGCAAAGATTGCCAGGGCCGGAGAGGGTGGGAACAGAACATGTCACAGCAAGCCTGCCATCTTCTGAATCATTCAACTCGACCGTGTCGCAGGGATTCCCGAGAGGGAGGAAGATTGTTTCAATCTCATGGTAGCCGTCGGCACGCCTGCGGGCTATGCGCAGGAAGAGATTTATCTTTGACGGGGTTTTTATTTTCATTTTATAATTTTT
>JANYBI010000078.1 GCA_025360875.1 Lentisphaerota bacterium | reverse complement strand
GAAAACATTTTTGTATCGTCCCTAGGACCGAGTGGATATGCCCAACCACCTGATTTGTCATTGAACACCAGCAATCCAACCTGCGTGGACTGCGGTATCGTCTTCATTACCTCCTTGATGGCCGTCTTTGCGGATTGAATTTTGGCGTTGTTGCTGCCTTTCATCTTCTCTCCCATCGATCCTGACGCATCAAGAAGAACAACGACATTGTCTACATATACTTCCTGTGCCGACATTCCTTGGACAAGAAGAAGAAGCCCCAAAACAAAAATAGAAATTTTACTCATTGATAGCCTCTCCTTATTAGAAGTCGAAGTCGGTTCCGTTGATAACTTCGGCTTTTACGCGGATAAGCCTGAATTCAACCCTCATATTCTTCTCTGCCTCGGCCATGTTGGATGGCTTTGGTATGATGGGTTCCATGATGCCGACGCCCACCGGCTGGATCTGGCTCTTGTCAATCTCCAGCCCCTTCACCTTCGCATATTCGATGACTGCATTCCTAACGGCCTCGGCGCGTTTCCTCGACAGGTTGAGCGCAGCCTGCATTGTCTCCCTGGGATTAATGTCTTCAACGCCGTCGAAGTCACCTTGTTTTATCGCTTCTGACAGTTTGTCGACAGAGGTCAGATCGAGTAGCTGCCCTTTAAGATAATACTGGTAGTTTTCACGCGTGCCAGTCCTCTTGAGGACACCTTTCTTCATACCGGCACGGACTGTTTCCAGAAGTATCTTTGTCGGATCCGAATGCCCTCGTACGGCAATGACCGCATTTCCATATTTAGACGCCAGTTCCATCACCTTCTGGAATTCCGCCCCGTACTGCGTGATGCTGAACTCTTCCTGGTTCGGCAGGAAGTTTATTGAAAATTCATAGATGGTGTTCTTGTCCAGTCCTCCTCCGGCGTTCAGGGCCTCTATCTCGGTCACGACCGCCTCGGCACGGAACTTGTCCTTCTTCCCGACGGTTGTCTTTGTCAGATAGTCCGCGAAGACCTTTGACTCCCAGTCGATAGGAGATGGAATCATTCCCGTACGGACTTTCGCATACCCGCGTTTTTCGGCGAGGTCGAGAGCGGCCTGCTGGAAAGCCTCAAATCCATTGGGATTATTTTTCGCTGTGAAGAATTTCACATTGCCAGGATGTCCGACATACGCGCAGTCCAGTATCAGGCCGAATGCATCCTCCTCTATAGTGGGAATCACTTCCTTTCCATAAATGGTCTGGGCCATCTTGAGGACGGCCTCGAAGGGCTTGCTGCCGCCTGACTCGTATTGTTTCTTCATGTCGACCATGTCTTCGCAGGCCTTAAGGTATCCTGCGGTAAACTTCTCGCACCACTGCCTGTTCGCATCGAAGAAATCCTTGCGCACTACGTAGACATCGGCGATGGAGCGCGAGCGGTCGGCTGTGGACGCAAGAACCTTAGCGCCCTTCACAGTTCCCTCAAGTCCGCTTCCAACATTATGCAGACCGGAGGTAATTCCCAACATGTCCGGGGAGATGACAAAGCACACATCAATGCTCTTGTCCTTTTTAAACATTGCAGCGGGGCTATTATCGGGACCAGTTAGATTCTTAGCCCATACGACAGTGACATCCTTCCAGGTCAAGCCAGCATCGTGCAGGAGATCGTCCAGTAGCCCTTCGTGCGGACCACCTTTCTGGAGGCATACCTTTGCGCCCTTCAAATCCTTGAGGGTCTTTATATTCTCCCTGGCGACTGCATGGTCACCGGCAGACCAGGTAAGCTGGAACAAAACCACTCCCTTTGTCTTGGGGTCGCTGCCAATAACTTCCGATGCCATTCCGATCATATGGAATGTTCCACGTAGCATTGGAGACTCTCCGGACATGTAATTGCGGACCTGCTGGATGAAGTCGTCTCCAGGAACAAGGTTCACGTTAAGGCCAAGTTTGTTGAAAATCGTGCCGGGTTGGGTTTTAAGGCCGCCGTTGGCGTAGAAAGTGGCTACATCACCGCCCCATACGATAAAGGGTACCTGGACTTGCGTGGTATCACGGATTGGTCCGACCTTTACACTGCCGACAAGGTCACGGAATGTTTCCTGGGCAAAAAGTCCTGTTGTGATGAAGCCAATGATTAATATTAAGGATACCGTGGTAATTTTCTTCATGATTAACCCCCTCAGTTTGATTGAGATATTACATTCCGTAACTTAGAACATAGAGATAAATAAAGATTTAAATATATATGCTAAGGCAGCGTGCTGCAAACAAGGAGCCAATGTTTTACCACGCCAATCAAATCTGCAAAATTAAGAATTCAGTCCCATCAGGATGGCAAATGCCACCGCCGCTATGCAATACCATGGCAATGAGCGGTATCTTCCGCAGAACCAATCCGCGAATATCTGCGCCACCACCTTGATGTCACCGATGAATTCCAATATCAAAGCAAGCATCCGATTGTATTTCATGTTCAATCCCCTTGTTATTATTGTCCTAGTGCCTTTTCAGTCCCGGAGAGGGCGAAATCGAACTCGCTGGTGTTCTCCATCCATACGAATTCGATACTCCGCACCGATTGCGGCATTATCGTCCGCAGACCACCTTCAAGACGCTGCATAGCCTCTATGAGCAGCCCTCTCCCGGTACGCTCGACATGGCTCCTGGTCTGCGCAAACATCTCGTCCAGAATGTCGTGTCTGTCCTTTTCGGTAAGTGCGTTCCAGAAATCAAACCAGCCTGACCTGTCCTCGATCTTCACACCGGTCGTTTCGACGCTGAGTATTTTCGCCCTTGGAACCGTAACCTTGACGTTATAGCTCTTCGGCGAGAATATCCCCAGCAGTGAGAACGGCGAATTCACAGGCAGAAAATCGAACCGGCATACCTGTGTCTTCAAGTCAAAGCCCGCAGTCACAAGGAATGAATGCCTGCATTCAGCTTCCTTCTCAGTCAGCGGTATCGGAATTCCGAGTACGCGTAGCTTCTGCTTCTTCCAGCCGTAGGAGTGGTCGAATTCACCCCGGGCAGTTCCTATTTCAAGGATCGGTACAACCTGCCGGACGATCATCGAATGGTTCCCGGTACTAACTTTGCAGCCGGGACCGAAGAACCTCTCTATGGCGTTGAAAGCGGCCTTCGTGCCGTCCTTCACCATCAGGTACATTATCAGCATTAGGATGCCCGTGCCGATTACTCCGACTGCGAATATCGCGCCAAGCATCAAAACAAAAGTCATTATGCTACTTATCATAAGCTCCTTCATTCATGATTGTTACATGTACAAATTATCATTGCGCCGATGATGCCCGGTATCCATCCAAGCAGCGTCAGCACGAGTACGAGGAGAAAGCTTCCGCAGCCCTTGTCTATGATAGCAAGAGGTGGAAGCAGAATACAGATTATCGCACGTATTATTCCCATAATGTTCCTTTCATTTTGAATTTGGATTAGAGAAAGAAAAGCCGGCACTAGGCCGGCTTCCTGTTCAGCCAAATATCTGCTCCTTGATTTCGTTCATGACAGGTTCGTCTATCGTCTCGAAGTCCGAATGCCGGCTCTCACGCTGTTCATGAAGACAGCGTATGTCACGCTCCCACACGGTTTCCTCGCCGGCCTCGTGAAGGATGTCATCGCCCATGAATTCCTTTATGTCCTGGGCAATTTCTCTCTTGAGCTGGACTATTCTCGCTGACGATACCGAGAACATCCTGGCTATGTCTCCGGTGCCGAATCCCATCATCATCTCCTCGACAATCCTGCGCTTACGGGCGTCAAGCCTACCGAGCAGTTCCTCCCAGTCCAGGGAACGAAGCACCTTCGTGGCCATGTCCTCGGACTTGGATGCTATGGAATCGCCGATGGTAAGGTCGTCCTCGCCATTGCTCACCGGTTCCTGCATGGAGCATACTGCGCCTTCATGGTCCTGCTGGAAGCCGGGGAACATGACATCGGTGCGGTGGTCTCCATAGGAGCGATGACCTGACTTGGTGCGCTGGATGGAATAGTAGGCGATGGAGTTAGGCAAAGGTTTCTTGCCAGCCTTTTCCATGGATTCTAACATTTCGGCGGCTGAGGCTGTGGCGTCTTGGACAAGTTCCTCCGAATCTTCGGAGCCTTGTGGTCTTACCGTCCTTGGAACGGTGTTGCGGATGATTGGGTAGATTTCCTTTTCGAGCATCATTGCTGCTGCTGGACTCATGGTCACCTCCAATTTGAAGTTAATGGTGACCAGGCGGAAATAATGAGGCCGCCACGGCCACCGGTTTGATACGGCGGCCGCATTGCGGCCTCTGTGCAGGAGATTATCTTGCCGGGTGTTCGGTACCGGAAAGGATAAGATCCTACAAGGAATTATAACATCATAACGGCAGGAATTTAGACATAGGGGTGGATATTGATTATACCGTCACCTTGGATACGTGAACGATGTTTGCATTCGGCCTTCAACCATTGGGGAGATGACGGTTCATCTGGACAAACCGTAACTTTTCCTGATTGCTTCGATGAGTTCATCCTTCTTTCTGCCCTTCGCATAACCGAGGCTCTTCAGATCCAGTCGTTCATCCTCCATAGAAGTGCTGAAGGATTTCAGATCTTCGGCTATCTGCCCGGATAACCTGGGGATGACGTTCGGCTCCAGAATCAGAAACAGCTTGAAGACATCGTTGCGGTGTTTCCGTATGTCGTCGCTATCAACCTTTTCTCCCTGCTTCCTGCGCCTCACAAGATCAAGCCAGGCCCGGGTCTTCAATGGAACAAGATACTCCGGCCTGACTACCGGAAGTCCATCCATGTCTGTCTTACCCTCCTTCAGGAATCTGTAGTAGTCATCATCCAGAAGGATGGCTGATAGGCTGGACGCCTTGCCGTCCATTGGGATCGGCGTCAGACGTCCCACTCCTTTGTATTTCAGGGAGTCCGGTATTCTTGAAAAGATCTCCAGCATATATGGGTACGTATCGATAGCCGGATCGAAGAAGCGGTAGAAAAGCTTCCTGTCAGTGCTTCTCTGCCGGTTGTCGTATCGCCCGGCCTTGACGAACTCCCAGAACGTGCGGACAAAGTCCGGTGTTAACTCTTCTACGCACAGGACAATGTCCAGATCCTTCGTCACCCGGAACTCTTCCCCAGCAGCATCCATGGCCATATCGCAGGCCGTACCGCCGATCAGCACGTAGCTGTCATCGTGCCCCTTGAAATGCTCCTTGAAAAGTTCCAGACCTCTTACCATGGCATTGTCTCCAGAAGTTTCTTACAGGCGCTCTCAACTCGCGCATCGTCGGTCCTTTCCAGACTCAGGAACAGGGAAAGTGTATCCACGCAGCCGGGATTCCCGAAAGTCAGCGGCATATAGTTCCAGATTTCCATATTCACAGAGCTGTCCGTCTGGATTGGAGGCGGTTCATCTTTCCGTTCCGGATAATGGCATTTCCACTGGGAGACCGTCATCGCATATACTGGCGTTGCTGGTGCCGCCAGCATTGTATATTCAGCTAGCGCTGTAAGCCCCGCACGAGACGTGTTTTGAAGAATCTCGGGAGCCAAGGCGATTCTCCTGACCGGGGAACGGAGATATGGTTTGGCGGAGTTCCAAAGCTGCCGTCCGCCCTCGCGGAAACACAATACGCGCTCGCGGCCACGGTCTTTCACCTCCGCGAAATCCAGTTCACCGAGTTCATTGAACACCCTTGACAGTGTCATGGGAGTATATGTGATCAATTTCGACAGCTCTAACTGGGAAATTCCCTTGCCTACGCCGGTGCCAAAATAGATTGCCTCAAGCACGGCAGCCTGTGTGGACGGGCTGAGGTGAAGGGACTCTTCCTTGTTCCGGAGACTGCGGATATGTTCCCGCAGATCCATTCCCATCGCAGGGAGATACATCTGGTTGTCCGGCACGATGAAGGACACCTTTTGCTCAATCAGGCGCGCCCGGTTGTAGGAGGCCATCGCCCTGCTCACATATATTACCTCGCAGCCGGCGGCCTCTGTTACCTTGTCCACATGCTTGCGGATGACTGCCGGCGTCTCCCCTCCACTTTTGCCTGCCACCATGAGCACATGAGGAGTATTTAGGATTCTACAGGCATAAAAGAGATACTTGTCCCGGAGGAACATTGGCAGACGGCTGCTGTCTGTCCAGGGAACAATCTTGACCTCCAGCCCAAGGCCTTTCTTCACATACTCCATGAATGTATTCAGCAAGTTCTCCATGGCACACCTGTTATTAACATTTATATTGCACATTAACATTACATATGTTATCGTGCATTACAAGTGTTATTGTATTCAATTATGCTTGAAAGTGCGGCTACGAATTTCAAATTGCAGCCTTCCTCGAATGGGGGCCGCAGAGTAAAGACTGAGAATATTGAACGTGCCATGGATAATATCCGGGGCCGCTTCGGGAAAGGCGCGATATCCTCAGGGGCTGCGGTCAGGAATGATCTGGGCATAGGGCAGGATGAGGCCGGGGAAAAGATAGGATTATACTGAGCATCCTACCTAAATCCCCTTCCCGGGATTCCGGCCCAGAATATCCTCAGCAATGCAAAGGGCTACTCTTCATCTTCCTTCTTCATGAGATCGTCCAGCATCTCGGAAGCCTTTGTCATGTCCAGCCAAGCTTTTTCCGTACATATGTCATTCAGAACGGAATAGGCAATGAAGCCATAAACGATTCCAAGTACCAGGACAAGCACTCCTTTGGCTTCGACGCTGATGGGAAGAAGGATTAATACACCCACATGTACCATTACGAATGCGATTGCCCCCAGCATGAGCGCGGCAACGGCTTTCAGCATCCACAGGCTGAATTCCCTGGCTATGCCAACCGCCTTAATATAAATCCTCAGCGCCTCAATCTTGAGGGGGCGGATCAGCACCCTTTTCAATTTCTTCATCAGGCCGGAAGCCAATGAGGAAATCATGCCTCTAAAGAAATTTAACATTTTATCACTTTGCTGATTTACGTCCGAGAACGAAACCCAACATGAGTGCGCCAACTGCGACCCCTGCGACGTAGGGCCATGGATTCTTGCGGACGTTCTGGTCGATTGCGCCGGCAATTTCCTTGGCCTTATCGGCGGCGGCCTCTTTCAAGTTTGCAGCCATCTCCGCAGCTTTCTGTGCAGCAAGCGCGAGTCTTTCCTTCAAACCCTTCTCATCAAGAATGGCTCCTTTAAGGTTTTCGTATCTTCCGGTTGTTGCACAAAGGAACTGATCCTTGTTTTCTTTTGCGGCGTCTTCAAGAAGCTTGAGAGCCTCATTGATTTTCTCAGCTGAGATTGCCATGTCTATTTTCCTCCATTGTTATTGTTTGCCTTCTTATGCCTCCACTCAAAACGTACCAATCCCAATCCTTTCATTTTAGTTTTAATTTGTAAATTATGCCTTGTGAATAATTTTATCTAAGGTGGACGCCATTTCAAGAAGAATTTTTCTAAATAATTAGTTTTTTTTAAGCTGCTGTTAAAGGCCTGTAATATAACCGCGCTGATGAGCATGGCAATGGGATGGCATCGTCTGAATCCTTAAGGACAACTGAAAGACGAGTAATCAATTCATCGTTTCCAGCCTGCATGTTTCACCTGGGACAAAATTTCCTGGGGTGGCAAAATCACTGTGCCAAAATGACATCACAGCAGAAGTACAAATCGGTGTTTATTGCTATTCTTTTCTCTTTGATGAGAAGGCATGTGCAATAATATATAAAATACCTGGCATGCGTTTTGCTAAAGCGCTGACCAGAACTAAAAATAAAAAGGAGGTTTAATATGCTTTGGTCTGAATTAACAAGTCCAACGTGGTCACAAGTGGAAGGCGTAAGGAATCTCCAAGGTGAGATAAACCGTCTCTTCGAGAACTTAGCCGACCACAGGGAGGATTTCCCTCCGGTCAACATCTGGTCCAACAGCGATGAGAGCATCCTGAGGACCGAGGTACCCGGAGTAGATCCCAAGGTTTTGAATCTCAACGTCAACTGGGACCAGATCCAGCTTTCCGGCGAAAGGAAGCCCGACGTGCCATCGGAAGGCGTCGTATGCCACCGCGCGGAAAGGGAGATCGGGAAATTTGCACGATCATTTAAGCTTCCCTACGAAGTCGACGGATATTTCATGCAAACCTAGCCGGTAAAGACCGTCCAGGACGTAAAATGTGGAATGCGGGGAGAAATAGTACCCGTCGTCGGGGGTTCGCCCATTCACAAAAATGGAGCTGAAGATTTGCCTGAAATAATTCCTGATATTCGTGCCCTGCGACTCCGTAGTTGCCCCAGCTCTTACAGCCAGGAAATTGCATTGCTGCTCGATGCTAATTATAATGTTTTACCTCTCTTTCAGCAAGAAGTTTTATTTTGGAACGGTTCTGTTAAAGATGACATAAGCCAAATCCGGGGTCGCTTCGGGAAAGGCGCGATATCCTCAGGGGCTGCGGTCAGGAATGATCTGGGCATAGGGCAGGAATGATGCCGGGGATGGTCATGGGTGAATGCCGAGTTCAAATCCCGCCTGAGCCTTCAAAAAGCATCTTCAGACGTGTTTTGGAATCCGAGACCTTGACTTTTTCCGGCACAAAGACATCCGGATCATAGTCCTTGTACCAGCCCTCGTTCAGCCAGCGGAACATCTCCTTGTGCTCTTTGTGCTTCGGATCCTTCAGGATTGCAGTAGTCCTGTAATAACCACGGACGCCGCCGCAGTCTTCAGGGGGACACGCTCTTTCCCCGGCAATACAGCATGGATACTGGACATCTACTTCAGCCGGCAGGATCTTTTCAAGAAACACCTCGTGCACCCACGTGTCGCCGAAGTCGTACTCGTATTCCATGAGGTCACCGGGTTTCTTGAAATGTCTGCTTATCTTAACCTTCCATCCGGCCAGGATTTTAGGATCGTCTACGAACCTGTCTTCATCCGGAATGCCGATGTCAATGCGTGGAAAAGTGTTGTACGGTTTTCTAAAAATATGGAGATGGCAGTCGAACCATCCCATGGAATCCTGGATGGCGACGTGCAGATCCCAGAAACTGTAATCTAGGGGAACCTGTATCCGCCTCCATATTGCAGGAGTTATTTCTTTTAATTGGACCTTGAACTGGAATACCGTATTCTTCCTTCTTGGCATGTCTGATTACCTCCTGTAATCTGTTTCGCTATCAGGTCTCGCTGTATGGCGTTCTTGCTTCCGCCTGAAGTTTGAAACCTCACATCTTATATTGTTATCCTATACTCTCCAATATCTTGTTTTTTGGATGCTTAAATCTGGATTGGGTTTTGACATGCTACGGTCTGCTGTTGGCACAGGTATTTCTGAAAGCCTGTTCAAATATTTGTGCCTTTCTTAAGCTACTGAGTACATATGAGCTGTAGAAAGTATCTCAGCAGGAGATAATGTCAAGGATGGAAACAGGCAGTTTCAGCAGGCGATGCGCGATGACCGGATCCTATTCTATGTCCTTGGGGCTTTGTGTTGCTATGATCACGCGGTCTCGCATTATCAATTGGACTGCGTGTTTGAACATTAGTAAGTTAGGATTGCGTCTTGACTTTGAAAGCTTCCATCTTATCCTATTGCTCAACGTACAGAAGAACCCTTTTCCACGGAGATCAGGATGCCTGTTTATTGCCCAGAATGCCATTCCCTGATGACGACAAGGCATAGGAGGAATGATCCTGAGAAGAAATTCTACGGATGTACCAAGTATCCGAAGTGCAAGGGGACTAGGGAGATCGCTGAAGTTATTCCATTTAATACGCTTGCCAAGAAAAACGACGTAAACCAGCGGATCGCGAACAATATGCATAAGGTAGTCAAGCGGCTTCTGCCTTAGACGAACGGAGGTAATCCATAATGTCCAGTGAATTTGCAGTCATAGATTTTGAGACCACCGGCCTCAGTGCTGAATGCTGCCGTGTAATAGAGGTGGCGGCGGTGATCGTAAAGGACGGTGAAGTCGCGGACTCCTATGTCCAAATGATGCATCCCGGCTCCCGCATTCCGTCTTTCATCACGGATCTTACCGGAATAACAAATGCCATGGTCAAAGACAAGCCAACTCCGGAAGCTGTAATGCCGGGACTGAGAAAATTCATAGGGTGCCGTTCTTGTGTCGCCCACAACGCCTCATTTGATTCCAGCTTTTACCATGCCGAAATGAACCGGGCCGGAATTGCCCATGAACGCAGTTTCCTCTGCACTGTGAAATTGTCGCGCCGGCTGATCCAGGATTCTCCGAATCACCAGCTCGGAACTCTGGTGCATCATCTCAATCTTCCTAAGCCGGCCGAGGGAAGCTGTCACCGGGCCCTATATGATGTCCTTTTGACCGTCGAACTCTGGAAACGCATCGGAAGCATTATCAGTGAAAGGATCGGTGGGAAAGCTCCGGACCATGAGGTTTACCATACTATTATGAAGAAATCCAAAGCCTCCGTACCGAAATATCTCGACAAGCTGGCGGAGGCATAGGAGTACGGCAGTGGTTTGTGATCTTCACCGGTCTTGGTAGGAGACTGAAAGTCAATGTACTGTGGTGCCCTTACCGCAGTTGCGTCATTTCTTTTCCATGCGCATGATTTCAGCCATCAAGGCGTCCTTGAGGCCGGGACGGAGGAAATCCGCACTGATGGTCACCGAAAGGAGGTCTGGAGACGGCCATTTCCGTGGCCGCTGATTGCCCATGCGGAATCGTGTCCTCAACCGCCTCCATACATCGTGCTCAAGCCACATGGCGGGTGTGTCGACTGGCTCCTGAGTCATCCAGTGCACACGGCATTTCGGCCACTTCGACATGGCGTGGTACATGACGTTTGCGATGTTGATGCCGCTTTTCTGATCCATCATGTCGTGGTGCTCGTCAACATGCAGGATGTGCGTGGGAGATGAGAGTTTGCCGGAACCGACAAGTTTTATCCATCTGTGCATTGCGTCGGCATGGTTGTCGGCCACAATGTCAACAGGTCGGTCCGCCCAGGCGAGCATTTCCGACAGTGCCCGAATTGGATCGCTGACGAAGTTGAAGTAATCCAGATCAATGTCGAGGATCGAAGTCATCATGGTCCTCTCTTTGGGCTAACTTAATTTCAGCCAACCGGCCTACTTCAGGCAGCACTTCTTATATTTCTTTCCGCTTCCGCAGGGGCATGGTTCGTTCCGCCCGGGCTTGCGGCTGTGATTGACGAAAGGCAGATCATAGTCTGGTTCCTGCGTGTCCGTCGGCATTTCAAAGTCCAGCGGGAAAAAGCCTTTCCGGCGTGGAGTCAGACGCTCACTTCGAAGACCCAGGCCTATTTCAGCATCTTCCAGGTCTCCAAGCACAGTCAGATCCACCTTGTTGGATAAATACGACTGTCTTATTTCATTGATGGATTCAACCGCATGCAGATCCGTCAGGTACAGTATCAGAAATGCGTTCAATGATGGATTCTGATTGTCATGATTCCGAAGGTTGCTGGTCAGCACCTCAACGCATCTGTTCCGTGCCGGCGGGTCCGCTTCACCTATCTTTCCCACGCACTCCATCGCACATATCCGGGCGAACAGCGGCTTTCCGGGGTCGGCGATATAAACTGCAAGGGCCTGAATAGCCTGATGCCCTATCTTGCTGAAGACCAGGGGGAAATCAGAAGCCATCCAGTCATCGTCATTATCCTCGACAAGATGAAGCTGGGCAAGCAGCGCATCGACAGCCTCAACGTCCTTCATCTGGGCCAGCGCACGCCAGGCGTGTAGAGGACCCCAAACTTCATCGGCATCGCTATCTGCAAAATTAAGTCCGTCATCACGGACCATTGCAATTAGTTCGGGGATATGTTCGTGAGCAAGTCCTATTTGGGAATAGTCAATCCATTCTTCCCCTGGGGATCTTGGCTCACCCAAACTCAATAATTTACCTGCAATTTCAGAATATGTCATTTTTCCATCTTCTCCTCCATCTCGACCTGCGGTAGGAAAGAAGTATCCATTATGTCCCTTACCAGTACCTTCCAGTTATATCGTGGCCTCATAGGTGATGTCCTTTCGTTTTTGGGTAATATAGCGATTAGTATCGATATCATTTTTCTATGTTCATTGGCTCATGCAGCAACCACTGCCGTGGACTGCACCTGCTGGAGGATGAGGAACAGCTCATCTATCTGGGTGGGATTGAAAATGCCGTCTGGCCCTTTGGGCGTGATGTCCGTGAACGGGGATTCGTACAGTAACGAGGCGTCCATTACCCCGTGCTCGGTCAGATGTTCCACTATCATGTTCACGAACTCAATCTGGTTGGCGTTCAGCTTCTTGCCGGACAGGAACTTGCCCATGGCCTTCTTGGCAGCTTCGCGGTCAAGTCCTATCAGAGAGCGGACAAATATGCCGAGTCCATGGGATTCAGTTTTGGCGCGTGTGATCTCGTTGGTGCCGCCTATTCCGCTGTCAGCCAGCAGTTGTTCCAGTTCTGCAAGATCCTTCGGTGTCAGGGCTTCGTTCATGCGCAGTTTGCGGACAGCACCATGATCCTGATGGTCGCGGAGGAAGGCACGCGCCTTCGCCTTGAACTTCTCAAAGTCACCGGCGGTAGTGAATCCTGGCAGGACTATTTCCTCATCTTCCCCCATGTCGTCACTGAAATCAGTATATATTATCCTGCGTTTGCGCTTCTCTATAAGGCTGATCAACTTCCTCAGTCGCCTGCGCACTTTTTCCAGCATGGGGACATTGACGTCCTGCCACCATTCACTCGTCTGGACATCAAGGATCAACGGCATCTGCTCCTTCACCATCGGTATCGTGGATTTCTCCTCCAACAGTCCGGCAATGGCCTTTACCTGGTCTCTCAGCCGTTCAAAGGCCGGTTCCGTCCGTATCAGTGCCAGTTCAAGGTTCAGGAGCAGCAGGTCAAACCGCTTCGCCTCCTCTTCTTCCGGATCCAGTTCAGCAGGGAGTCCTGCAACTTCTTGGGAAAGTTCAGTATAATTTCCCGGCTTCAGTTTCAGCCAGGCTTCCGGCTTCGAGTATTTCTCCACCAGCCGCCGTTTTGGACGGACAACAAAGTTATCAAGATTCATGGCAGCAACTTCGGTATGAAGCAGGGTTGCCACTTCCCTTCTTACTTCAGCATCAGTGGATGGCTCATAGAACGTCGAACTTGATTCCGCAGCCTTGGGCAGACCGCCATCATTACCGATCTTCTTGTCAAGCTCCCCTACGAGTTCAAGCCTTGTCCTGAACAGCCTTGTTCCGAGAGGTTCGACAAGTGAGCCTTCGGTCATCTGTGTCTCCTGACTGAAGAACTCCAGGTTCTGACAGTAGTCGAAGAGGTAGAAAAACTCCTTATCCTGGTCAGGCGCGAAGAGAGCAGGGCAGAGCCTGGTTCCGCGCCCTATCATCTGCCAGAATTTCGTCTTGGACCTCACCAGCTTGAAGAATACGAGGTTCACTACTTCAGGCACATCTATCCCCGTATCAAGCATATCCACCGATATGGCAATATGCGGACTGCCGTTCTTCTTAGAGAAATCATCAATGATGGACTGTGCATATTTCGTCTCGTAGGTGACGACCCGCGCAAACTCCCCCTTGTAATGGGGGTAATTGATATTGAACCTTTCGGCTATGAATTCGGCATGGGCGGTGTTCTTGGCGAAGACTATCGTCTTACCGAGACGGTCACCGCCTGCGACCTTCAACCCGTGCGTCATCAGGTGGGCTATCACCTTGTCAACTGTGTCCTTGTTGAACAGCCACTTGTTCAGGGCTTCGGCCTCCACCCTGTCAGGAACACCTTGTTCCTCTTCCCATTCAAGGGCATCCCACTGATCCTTCTCGTCTTCTGAAAGATCCTCATACTTGATTCCTTCCCGCTGGAATTTCAGCGGTACCGATACTGCCTTTGCCGGGACAAGGTACTTGTCCTTGACGGCCTCCTCCAGCGGGTATGCGTCCGTGGGCACTCCGTTCTCCAGGTCGAACAGGCCGTAGGTGTTCCTGTCAACTTCATCCTTGGGCGTCGCCGTCAGCCCTACCAGCAGGGAGTCGAAATAGTCGAAGATGGCCCGGTACTTCTGGAATACTGACCGGTGCGCCTCATCTATGATAACAAGGTCGAAATGCCCGGAGCCGAAACGCCGCTGGCCGTCAAGGGTCTCATCTATCAGCCCCATCATGGTTGGGTACGTAGATACGAATACGCGCCCTTCGGTGTCCTTCTCAGTTACAAGGTTCACAGGCGAGGAGTCCGGAAGATGTTTCCTGAATGCGTTCACCGCCTGGTTCACCAGCGCTATGCGGTCTGCAAGGAACAGGACGCGTTTGATATAGTTGCAGCGTATCAGCAGTTCCACAAGCGCGATGACCGTCCTCGTCTTGCCAGCTCCGGTAGCCATGACCACCAGCGCCTTGCGGTCCTTGTCGTTCTCAAAGGCTTCGCTTATGCGCCTGATGGCGCGGATCTGGTAAGGACGTTCAACTATCTTCTCGTTGACGGCATTATCCTTGAGGGCTTTCCGCGTCGTGCGCCTCTGGATTAGCAGTTCAAGTTCCGCCTTCTTGTAGAATCCCTGCACATGGCGCGGCGGATAGTTCACATTGTCCCATATCCAGTGCTCGTACCCGTTGGAATAGAATATTATCGGCCGGCGTCCAAACATCTTTTCAAGACAGTCGGCATATAACTTCGCCTGCTGCTGTCCTATGCGGGCATCCTTCTTGGTACGTTTCGCCTCTATGATGGCAAGCGGCTTACCATCTCCACCCCATAGGACGTAGTCTACGTACCCTATTCCGTCCTTTGTAGGCATGCCAAGTACCTTGAATTCCCTGTCGCGCTCTTCGCTAAGTTCCCAACCGGCCTCCTTCAGCAGGAGGTCAATGAAGTAGTCCCTGGTCTCGGCTTCCGTATAGTCGTGGGTATCCGGCTGGATTATGCTGGCTTTCTTAGCCTTTTCAACTTCTTCCCTGAGATTCCTAAGTTCCTCGTCAAGCTTGGTCTTGTCGGCCATAAGTACCGACAGTTTTTCATCACGTTCCTGAAGTCCCGCCTCCAATTTCTGCAACTGTTCTGCGGTCTGCTTTGGAATCGCTGCCGCCTTCGGAAGCTGTTCCTGGTTGAAGGTCAACCCCGGCGCTGGCTTGGTTCCGCGTGAATATGTATGTGACAGCCAATAGCCAACATGGAACAGTTCCTTTACGGCCATCAAGGCGTCATACTGGCTGATCTGCTTCATGCTGTGGACGGCTTCATTGCCAAGCCGGGTAATGACGCGGGTCTTGCAGAATATGGTCTCCCCGGCTGCTTTCTTGAAAGTGGGTTCATGAATCAGCGCACTGAGGTTGTCCTGATAGGGAAGTTTCAGGGCAGGGTCATACTTGTATAGCCAGGCAACGGTCAGTTCCAGCGCGCGCCTCGCATAGAAACAGGCGGTACGCGGATCTGAATAGACGGCAGACTCTGCCTTTCCTGCCGCGTCACACACCGCCGGCCATTCAGCTTGTAGGAATGAGAACTGGCTCATCTTCTACCCCATCTTCGTATTTCGTGTATTGTAACCTATTGCAACATTCTAAAGCCCAGACTAAAGCCCAAATTAAATATGCTGAGTCTTATAACTATTTGGATATAAACTAGTTCAATATAAACAACCTTTAGACCTAAAACCATATCTTATCAATTATGGGCTTTAGAATATTTTACCATCCAACGTCCCCATTTGTATAACTGTTCTATTGTCGTATTCATGTTGCCTATAATAGACTCCATCTATTCATGAACTTGAACTGGCTCATCTTCCGTTTATCTCCTTCTCAAGTCCTTTTAGTATTTCCATGATCTCGTCGAATGGCGGATACTTCCCAAATATCATTGTTTCCATCTGGACATAATCTTTCCTCAGTGCTTCAAGCACATGATTCGGCGGGATAAGTCTGAAAGTGCCGGGCACCGCCTTGTCATAATTCGCCCATTTTCTCGGATAGAACTGCTTCTTGAACTCGACCACATTCCGCATGAGTTCGGTATCCGGAATGGCGAACTTCTTCACCGGTGACAGGCTGATCATCGCCGTGTCGTAGTAATGGCGTGAGTAACCTGTCGGTTGCGGCTTGTCTTTTGGCCTGAACGCCTCCTGATGCAGTATCGTGATCTTCTCCCAGAACGTCCTCTCGGCCTTGATGGCCCTGACCTTGCATTCAGGTTTCTCGAAGACATCAGGAAATGCCTCGGCGGCATACGACCTTACACCATATTCGCCATGGGGAATCCATGACGCAAGAGGCCCGATCTCCAACTGGATATACGGCCTGAGATAGCTGTCGGTAAACGTAACCGGATATTTGATATTGACAATATGCGGGTCATCCGAGTTGATTTCAGCTGTGCAGTGGGGAGAGACGTCCTTGGAGATTTCCTTCAGCATCTTCTCCCTGATATACACCTGAGCAGATTCATTGATGCCCTCGTTGAAAAGATCCTGCTGTGTCTTGGATCTCTTCGTCTTGGGATCCTCCTTGGTCAGCAGCCTCCAGTCGATTATCAGGTCTATGTCCTCCGAGAACCTCTCTATGAGGTGGAACACCTTCGCCAGTGAAGTACCTCCTTTGAAAAGTATTATCCTGGAGAGAGACGGATCGCCGAATAGCCTGCCCAGAGCCCAGCATACCCAGAAATCCTTTTCCGCGCTTGCGGGGCTCATTCTCCTGATCGCTGCGGTCTCCCTGAAGAGTCCGCTTCTTTCCAGGACGGTCATTCCAGCCACCTTGTTCATCTGCCCTCCTCGGCGCATATCTTCCGGATTACGTCGTATATCCATGCGGTGACATGCCGCGTATCTGCGAGGATCGCACGCCTGTCGGAGGAACTGAGCTGTCTGCGTATCTTGCCGATGACCTCGTCGGTGATGCGGTTCTGTCCGAGAGCCTTGATCGCCTGGACAATCAGTCCGCTCCTGTAGTTCTTCAGATCCGCCTCCTTAAAATTGGTCTTCTTGAACTTGAGTACCTGTCCGCCGGCGTTGAATGTCCTGTTCGGTCCGTCGCTGAGATATATGGGCCTTGCCGGAACCTGTGTAGAAAGACCGAGCAGGTTGAGCGCCACTCCGCCAGTGGGCTGTATCCGCCATCTGAACTTGCGGGACATCGCCTGCGCGATACGGTCAACTCCAGGGCTCAGGTTTCTCTTCAGCAGAGTGCTATATTCAGGATAGTAGTAGAGGCCACGGCAGACGCGGCATATCTTCCCGGCCTTCTCCAGCCGCATCAGTGATATCCGTATAGCGCTGCTGTTCCCAAAATTCGAAAAGTCTCCAGCGGAGAATACCCACCCCATGCCGTTTCCGCATATCTTCTTATATATCTTTGTTTCAATGGATTGCATGTGTTTCTCCGGTAATATTTGTAACGTAATGTATGTATTATTCGTTACAGTTCAAGCCCGGGATTGCTGATTCCACAATAATCGTTCCTGTAAGGAAAACACTGTATTTACCTTACAAGACAGGATCTGATTTTCTTTCTGATATCAACCGGCTTGTCAGAAATAATACCCTTCTTTTCTGACAGAAGGTAGGGCGCTTTTCGCCGAAACCGCCGGCTTCTTTCACAAAAGGTAGGGCTCTATCGCCGAGAGAGCCGTCTTCCCGGACGCATCAGCGACCCATCCCTACCTTTTCACAGTTCCCCCTTGAATGCCCTGTCCTGCAACGATGCGAACAGCCTATCCAGCTTCTCCAGTGAAGAACGGTAGGCAGCCTTCTGCTTCTCTACAGCGGCGATACGACCGGCAAATTTGCGCTGGAGGGCAAGAGGAGGCATTGGAATATTTAGGTTCCGCAAGATAGCCAGATTGATGTTTTTCTGTGCAGATTCAGGAGCACTATCTTCAAGTGCCTTCTGTAAAAATGACAGCCACGTCCGCACGTAGTCAACTGTCGCCGCGTCTTCAGCACGGAACCCTACAACGCTGTCAGGGAAGCATGCGTTAAACGTCAAAATACCTGTCTTTGCGATGTTCGCAGCAATCGTAATGCATAGGGTTCCTGTCGGCCACATCTTACTCTGCTTCAGCCCAAGGTCGGAATAGGTAGAATTATATCCCCGGATGTAGCCATCAGAATTTGCAACATCACCTGTTTGTATTAGAGGATGAGAACCTCCAAGTAGTTCAGGTGCATTGCGAGGACGATGTTTAGATACCCCGCGATCAAGGTTACCAACTTCGCCAAGTTTTTTGAAGGTCCACCCCTTCGGATTAGTGACCGGATCTCCGAACATCTCCAGGAAGATGGACTGGGTGAGGGTGTCCAGCTTATCGATGGCCGTGCGGCGCTTGGCCCGTAGTTCATCCGCCTTGTCCAGTACCTCCGCTATCCTTTTCTGCTCCGGCAAGGGGGGAAGGGGGATTTCAATGTCGCGGATAGTTTTTACTGAAAGATGTTTCACTGTGACAAAAGGAGTAACATCCTCTATGGCTTTAAGCGCAGCAGGTAAAAAATGAAAAAGGTAAGAGTTATCCAGTTTCTCACTTGATGTTGTTATCCGGCAGACTCGCTGATTCAGTAATGCCTTTCCACCTTGCCATCGTGCTCGATTGAATTCACCATCCATGCCAATGAGTACATCCCCGTCTTTAAGAACATACTTTGGATCATATTCACCACGATAGAAGGTAAAGGAGCATCCGCGAACAACGTCGCGAATCCTCACAATAGGAAGGTTCCCAGAGTCGCCGAATTTATCTGAATCAAATGCGAAGCCAGAGAGTATTTCTACTAGTTCTCCAAGTCTCAGGTTTGTCATGGTAATATCACAGCTCCGTCATATTCATTTATGAGTTCAATGTCGCTAGTTTTGTCGCAAGTTTGTCGTGATTCCATCGTATTGTTTTTATTTATTCTTCATGGCCAATGAGTAATGATGTTTTCCGCTACGACATTTTCTGTCGCAGCGCTACGACATTTCGTGTCGCGGCAATCTCCTGTCATGTCACTTTCAATTGGAAATAACGGTTATTGTCAGTTGGACCACTGCCAATTTCCAAAACCAGCCCTTTTCCAAGCAATGACTTCAAATCCCTCTGCAATGTCCGACGATTAACATCTGGGAAATGAAGTTCATATTCTCCGATTGTCATTTTACCGGAGTTCAGCAGATTTTCAATTGCAATCATCTGGCGATCATTAAGGTCATAATCTTTCGCCATCAAATGGCTCTTAATAGTATTGGTGCCCAGAGTCTTCACCTCATCAAGCTGGGTTGACAGTCCTTTCACGAAGAACTCCAGCCAGCCAGTCAGGTCCATGTCCTGTTCGCGGACGCTCTGAATAGCCCGATAGAAAGCGGAGCGGTCGCGGTCGTAGTATTCGCTGATAGTGAACAGGCGTTTGAAATCGTATCCGGCGCGGTAGAGGCATAGAGTAGAGAGAAGGCGTGAAGTCCGTCCATTCCCGTCAATGAACGGATGTATGTGGACAAGCTGGAACTGTGCAATTCCTGCGACCAGCACAGGGTTGATGGATGTCCCGATGTTTAGCCATTCCACGAGTTCCCTCATCAATGGGGCGACATCTGCTGCCGGAGGCGGAGTATATACGACACTGCCGGTAAGACCATTGACCACGTAGTTCTGGACGTTTCGGTATTCTCCAGGCTTTCCCTGCCCGCCTCGGACATCCTTTACAAGCTGTTTGTGTATTTCGCGGATGACACCTTCAGTGACGGGGCCTCTGTCGGAGATATAGCCGCAGACCAGATTAAAAGCCTCACGGTAGTTGAGCAGTTCACGAGTATCATCAGGATCAGCGTCCTTGACGGTTTTACCTTCCCACAGTTTCTGTGACTGTTCAAGAGTCAGATGGGTTCCCTCGATGTGGGTAGTGTGATGCGCCTCCAGTAATAAAGCCCTTCTGCTCATGCGCCCAATCCAATCCTCAGACAAGGTCGCGGCATCAAGAAATCCCCGGGCACGTTCTATGGTCGTTAGAGAATTGGCAATATCGTTGGTAATCGTGAATTTTGGTGACAATCCGTTCATTTTATCATCCCCTCCAGTTCCTTCATTCCCTTCTGGATATCCGCCTCCAGCTTTGCGAGATCCGCAAGGATCTCCTTTGGTGGCTGGTGATCAACTACTTCGTGAACGACTTCCCTATAACGGTTAACGCTCAGGTCGTAGCCTTGCGCAACTATATCGGCTTTGGATACGCAGAAGCTTTGTTCAGTCCTGGCTCTCTTGCGTTCTGTCTTATCCCGCTTCTGCCAGCGGGCAAGGATGTCAGGCAGGTTGTTCTTAGCGTGCTCCTCTGCGGTAATCGCAACTTTAGGCACCGTACCGAGCTTCTCCTCAGGCAGCAGCGGCGAGCGCTTATCATCGAGGCTCCAGCCGTCAGCGTCAACATCATAGAACCAGACATTGTCCGTACCGCCTGAATTTGTCTTCGTGAATATCAAAATGGCCGTTGACACACCGGCATAGGGCTTGAATACCCCTCCAGGAAGGGATATCACTGCATCCAGCTTCTGCTCCTCGACAAGTATCCGGCGCAGTTCCTTGTGGGCGTTGCTTGAACCGAATAACACTCCGTCAGGCACGATGACAGCCGCACGGCCGCCTGGCTTCAGCAGGCGCATGAAGAGGGCAAGGAACAGGAGTTCCGTCTTCTTGGTCTTAACTATCTGCTGCAGATCCTTGGCAGTGTTCTCGTAGTCCAGGGAACCGGCAAATGGCGGATTAGCCAGGACAAGAGTATATCTTTCCTCATCACCGGCATGATCCTGCGCAAGGGAGTCCTGGTAGCGGATGTCGGGGTTCTCGACACCATGGAGCAGCATGTTCATACTGCCAATGCGGAGCATGGTGTTGTCAAAGTCGAATCCGTGAAACGCCTTATGGTGGAAATGCTCCTTAAGCTGCGAATCTCGCAATATCTCGGGATGGTGCGCTCGGAGGTATTCGCCGGCTGTGACAAGGAACCCGCAGGTACCGCTGGCAGGGTCACAGATGATGTCCTTGGGGCCTGGAGCTGCGATTTCGACCATGAGCTGAATGATATGGCGGGGAGTGCGGAACTGCCCGTTCTGGCCTGCTGTCGCGATCTTACCAAGCATGTACTCGTAGAGATCCCCCTTGGTATCCCTATCCTCCATGGGAACCTGGTCAAGCATGTCAACGACCTTGGACAGCAGCGCCGGTGTCGGGATGGTGAAGCGGGCGTCCTTCATGTGATGTGCGTATGTGGAGTCATCGCCGCCGAGGGTGCGCAGGAAGGGAAACACATGTTCACCAACGACTTCATACATTTCAGCTGGCGCGAAATGTTTGAACCGTGACCATCGCATATCCTCGTATGGACGCCCCTTGGGATCCTTGCCCTGCGGGAATACACGGCGTTCAATGGGTTTCTTCAGCCGTGCCGACTTGTTCTCCTCCAGCGTATGCAGGTCATCCAGGCGGCGCAGGAACAGCAGGTAGGTGATCTGTTCTATGACTTCAAGGGGATTTGATATTCCGCCACTCCAGAATGAGTCCCAGATACGGTCTATCTGACTGCGAAGTTCGCCGGTGAGCATTGTACTCCTTATGGATGATAAGATTGAGCGTATAAGCTATCCCGTGGTAAGCTGTTATTCAACAACGTATCCGGCAAAAACACCAGCGCATAGGGATCATGGAGCTTTTGTTCCCGCGTCTTGTTGAACCTGATTTTCAAATATCCTATCAGTCAAATGCCTGTATACGTCCCTTTTCTCATCATAAGGAAGTAGCCTGAAGGCCTGCACAAGTAGTTTCTCCTCCATCGTCAATATCATTGGAGATTCCTTAAACTTGTTTTCCATATTCCGTTTCCAAATTTGTTTTTTACGGATATCGTTGAGCTCCTGAAGCAATCTTGGACTCATTTCTTGTGCCATTATATCTTCCTGTCTGACTTGTAGAATATCCGACAGCTTAAATATATGTTCACCGTGCGGTTGCCTGGCTCCTGTCTCGTAAAAGCTTATAAGCTGCTGCGATATACCAGCCCGTTCCGCAAGCTGTACCTGTTTTAATTCACGTGCCTTGCGAATCTTACTAAGATTGCTTTTCCACTTTTTGTGATCGTTTGTTGTTGTCATACTCTCCTCCTTTAATCAAATCTGATTTTATGGGTAACATAGAGGTACGTAGTACTATTGTAAAATATATTTACTACCTGTCATTGACATTTATTCAGATCAATGTAGTATATGACGTACTACAATTAAGAAAATGGAGCCTTGAAATTCGATGTTAAGTACAAAACTGAGAGAGCTGACTGCCGACTACGGGCGGTCCCTATTCAAAAACCAGGTCATTGACCAGGAGGAATTGATCGAGCTCTTGGAATTAACGAAATCAGGCTTATCCAAAGAGGCATCAAGAAAACCGGAGGTACTGAAGCTATTCACCCGGTGCGAAGTATCAGGATCTCTTCAAATCAGCATGCGGACACTCGATCGCATGACTAAAGAAGGGAAAATTCCATGTGTAAAAATCGGTAAAGCAATAAGATATCGTGTTGAGGATATTAATAAATTTATTGGAAATAAACACACAGCCATCCCATAGGATTTTGTAAATTTGAAAGGTGACGGATCCGGATTATCCTAAATTTCAACCACAAAAGAAAGGATAATCCAATGAATCCGTCGAGGCATAAGATGACAGTATTGGCGCAAATATTCAAACTCATT
>JANYBI010000077.1 GCA_025360875.1 Lentisphaerota bacterium | reverse complement strand
GATCTCCTTCTCGCTGATCTTTTTCACGGACCCGTCTTTGGCGGTGACTGTTGCGTATTCAAGATTGACCTTGTCCCATACGGGATTGTAGTTGATCTTAAGTTCGGAATTGTTTTTCTTTCCGGCATATGTCAGAATCTTTTCCTTTACTGTCCTAGTGACTTTCCAGCTGTGCTCATCCAGAATCTCGTATTCAACGTCATCGCGCAGAATTACCAGGTTGACATCTGGTCCGTAGGTTTCATCCGCGCCAGTGCTTCCTGAGCTGAAGAGTGTCTTTTTCCTGCAATCGAATTCTATGCTCTTGAGGATGTTCTTCAGCTCAAGATATTGGACGGGGCTGAATTCCACCGCCTTAATGAGGAACCGGTTGTTTCCATTGAGCTGGCCGTCCTTGAACTCAACTTTCTGGTCCCATCCAAGAGTGGCTGTATCTATTTTTGTGTATTCGGGGATTGAGACCTTCTTCCAGTCGATGTTGTTGAATTTTAGCGTAAACGTCTCATCGGCTCCGCAGGCGATCTCTGTGTCCAGGGGATATTTGCGTTTTTCCAGGCCTGCACGGCCGGTCACCATATTCACAATCCCTATGCTCCTGCCAAACCAGGGCAGGGGTGGGATGATCTTTCCGCCGCCTTCGACCAGCGAGTTTTCAGCTATGTATTTGGCTGTAGCCTTCAGCGGAACTGAAGTGTCCTGTATGTTTTCAGGTTCTATCTTCAGCTCCAGAAGCTTTGCGCCGGGAACCGCCGCCTTGATCATGGTTTCGAAGAAACGCTTGACCTCGTCAGGCTTTTTCCTGGCGAATGAACCGCGGTATGCGCCATCGTTTATGCCGTCAAAATAGAAGACAGTCTCGGCTATCACCGTTCCGGAATCGTCGATGTCGCCTGTGGTCCTTATCCTCATGAGATTGTCTTCCGCGGGTATTATCTGCGAAGTCCGCAGTATCTCGCCTTCAGGCTTGGCGACAAGGAAACTCTTGTTGCACAGGTAGGAAGGACAAAGTTCCTTTGTGCTTTCATCTGTCGAATCCATCAGCATGTATGTGCCATCATCGTTTTCAACGGCTGTGATGGCGTGGTTGAAAAATGGTGTCGGCACATCATTGTCCTTTTTTGCGCCGGCCATTATCAGGACGGGATATGCCTTGAAGCCCGCGATCCTCAGCATGGCGGCCAGAAGCGCCGCCTTGTCGCGGCAGACACCGTATTTGTTCTCGAAGGTAGTTTTCACATCGTGCGGCTCATAGCCCGGCGCGTCAGTCTCGGTAGTTATACCCATGTAGCGTATCTTCTGCGACACAAACTTGAATATGCTCCCGATCTTCTCCTGCCGGTCCTTTTTGTCCTTGATGAGATCCTCAACGGCCAGTTTCATTTCAGGTGTCGCGGTCTCGAGGTGCGGACGGCACAGATCAGCGTACCATTTTGAAAGGCTTTTCCAGTCGGAGATGGTGCTCAGCATCAGCCTCTGCACGACCGAATGGAGTTCAGGCATGTCAGGTTCCGGAAATATCCTCGGAACGTCCTTGACATCCCACCTGTACTTCAGCAGACCGTCCTTCTCCTCCTGCTGGAATTTCACGGTGTCCTTGATCTCATCGCGCAAGATGATGTTCTTGAGAGGGAGTTCCTTTGGCGCATAAATCTCAATCACGTGGTGCTTTATCGGACTCTCGCCTTCCAGCGGATATTCCATGCTCCAAGTGTTCGGAACCCTGGTCTTGAAATTATTGCTGAATGACAGACATCTGATAATGTCGCCTACTTCCAGGCCCGGGATGTTTATCGTCATGATTTTATTGTTCGGATCGTATATGTTCGCACCCATCTGCCCGTTGTTGACCATTACTTTGCTCTGCTTTGCGACATCGACCGGGACGACAGTGCCGTCCTTCTTGATGATCTCCAGAAGTTTCACTTCGACGCTCTCGTAAACCTGGTTGAAGTGGAGCGGCATGGTCAAGTTGTCGCGCTTGCCCTTCTCAGTAAGGACCTTTATGAATTCGTCGTCCAATACCGTGAACGTGCCGTCAGCCTTGTATCTGATGATCATATGGTCGTCAAGAAGGACTTCA
>JANYBI010000064.1 GCA_025360875.1 Lentisphaerota bacterium | reverse complement strand
CCCCGGAGATACTCAATAAGAACGGACCTCTCAGCGCAATCGAGTGGGAAATCATGAAACGCCATCCCTTGAGCGGTTTGGCGATGCTCCTCGATACGGAAACCCCTGATTTTGTCAAGAAAGCTGTATTGCATCACCATGAGGACTTTAATGGTGGTGGCTATCCCATGAGCTTGGAGGGACAAAATATATCTATCCTTGCCCGCGTATTGAGAATTATAGATGTCTTCGACGCTATGACCTCCAACCGGCCATACAAGGAAGCTCTATCTGCGATGAAGGCGGCGCAGATCATGATCGGAACGTCGGCAGAGAACAATAAACCGGAGGATGGTTCAGGGCAGTATGATCGAGATCAGGGCATGAAACAATGTTTCGATGAAAAACTGCTCCGGAAATTCATACAATTTTTAGGAAAAGTATCATGCGGAATGTGAAAGGACTGAAAATCTATGGCGATCCGCTGTCATTCATGAGTAAAATAAACATTATCTGCACCCTCCTCCTGATACTTGCGATCATTATACCCGAGGCTGCTCTTGCCGACTGGAAAGTTTATTTCACAGGAAAGGCGGCAGGAATGTTCGGGGCTGGAGGGAGAGGAAAATTTGCCACACGCTCTCAATGCGAAGCATACAGAAGTTCCAGCGCAGGTTTTGAGCGGAACAATTCCTATTGCGGCGGATTTGACGCCCCCTCCTACAAACCTCCCACGCAGAGTCGTCCCAGCGGGGACGATGGCACCGCAGCACTCGATCAGGAAAAGCAGCGGCAACTCCAGCTGCAAAGGGAGCAGAAGGAAAGGGAGCTGGAGCTTGCGCGACAGAAGAAGTTTGCTGAGGAAAAGGACAAACTCTTGGAGTCTTTCAAAGGGACCAGCACGGGTACGCTTGGGCTGAAAACCGGCACGGGGACGCTTTCTGGTTGTATAGAGAAAGAACATGCATGCATTTTAAACGGCACGCCTTGCTGTGCGCCTTATAGTTGCAAAGGAAAATTTCCCAATACATACTGTGGGACTATCAATGGGATCGGTACGGGTACGCTTGATTTGAAGACAGGCTATCAGAAAGGCGCACATAAATCCTCGCCGATTGATCCGAAGGTTCTACTGGAGCAAGACGAGTTCGAGAAGATGAATGCTGCCTGGCTGAAGAAACAGAAACAGCTTATTGAACAGAGACTAAAGGAACCAAACGAGTATTCTAGTGCAATCTTTAAGTCGCTCAAGACGAACGCCCCTCCACCACCAGGGAAAAAATTTAATGAACTGCAACCGGGTGATATACTGCTTATTGAGGGAGAGGGAATTTCTAAAGGAATCGTTTATGCAGATAACAAATTATCCTCCGGGGACAATGCATCTAGTGCATCGCATACGGTTACCTATCTTAAGGAGGTTAACGGCAAGAAGCTCTTCTTGGATAATCAACCCCTTGCAGGTCCGCGCATTATTTCTGAAGATGAGTTCCTAGAGTTGTATGGCCCCCGCGGGGTCCATGTGGCCAAACTAGCACAACCGCTGAAAGAAAAGGAAGGGAAAGATCTTTTTACAGCGGCAGTGGCGATGGCACAAAAGAACCGCAAGGAGGTAGCCAATAACTGGTTCGGCACCCCCTTGCTAGATACCAACTATGGTGCGTGGGGCAAGGATAATGTAGTCTGCTCGGAAGCCGACTGGGCACTCATCAATGCTACCGGTCGGAATATTCCAAAGTCTGGAGACCGGATAAAGGTGAGCTTGGGTGTTGATTTCAGCCCTGCAGATTTTTATAACTCGCCATACTTCCTGGTCACCCCCTTATGGTAATGCCCCAATAATCAATTCCGTTGATAGGAGGAAGTGTGTTTCTTTAGAAACTTATGTTGATGGTGAAACGGCTGAATGTCAACAAGGAAGAAAGCGGCTCTAAGGAGATAAACCATGATCAGAACGAAAACTTTGGTTATGAGAGAATCACTAATCTTGTAGTCTGGAAAGGAAGAGAGGATAGAAAAATGGATAGAAGAGAAATTGGGTGTTTGATCGCTGTGGTGATATTGCTATCCTGGGTTTCTGTAACACTTGCAGATACCGTGCACGAAGAGGCGCAACGTTACATGGCGCGTGGGATGGCTGCGGTAGAGATGGCGAAATCAGCCGAAGATTATAATCTTGCAGCAATAGAGTTTGAGCAGGCGGCTAAATTGGCACCGGATTGGCCCGACATTTATTACAACTTGGGGAACGTGCAGTCAAAAGTCGGAGATTTTACATCTGCAATAAAAAGCCTCCAACGTTACATAAGCTTGGCGCCAAAATCGCCGGATGCCGCAAAGGTGCGGGATGAGATTTTTAAGCTGGAATACCGGCGCGATCGCGAGAAACTGGCTACGGCGCTTGCGGGTACATGGACCGGCCCTAACGGGCAGACGTTCGAACTGAAGCTGGATGGGTCGCGTCTGCAGTTGACGCGAGGCAGGTTGGGTGACGACATCCTCGACCTGAAGTCGATGGGCAAATCGTACATTGGCCCGATGACGGACGTTTCGCTGGTTTTCTTCGGTACGTTAGCTGGCGATAAAATCTCCGGTCAGTACGTGCAGACAGCGGGGAAGGGCACTGTGCACTGCGACATGTCGGAACGTAAAGGCGATTTTAAGGGAACCGTTGATGTTGCTTCCGGGCAGATGCGTATCGTCTACAACCGTGTGATACTTGAGTTCTTGATGGAGTTCAGGTCATTTTTTTCTTCTGAACTGGTTTGTAGGCAGACCAACCGAAAGGAGACGCTGGGTTATATGCTGGAACTGAAGAAGCAACCATTGCCTGGGAGTGCTTCTGTTCCCGATAACGCTATTGGTGGATATCTAGGAGCCACGTTGCAGAAAATGACTGAAGAGTTGGCAAAAGCCTCCGGATTGAATAAAGTCAAGGGAGCATTTGTTCTAACAGTTTATAAGAATTCGCCCGCAGAACAGGCGGGGCTTAAATCTGGTGACATCATCCTCTCCTTTGACGGGAAAGAAATAAATGAAGTGAGTGCGCTGCCCCCTATAGTTGCAACAACTCCGGTCGGGAAGACAGTAGATGCCCGTATCTACAGGGATGGCAAAGAGCAGACCGTCAAAGTCAAGATAGGCAACCGCCAGAGTATTGTCCAAGATTCCGAAAAAGCTTCTGTTCCCAGCCCCCCTACAGGGGCATACAAAGGAGTTCGCACCTATGAAAATGGTGATAAATACGAAGGTGAATTTTTTAATGGCAAAATACATGGCAAAGGAATTTACACCTATGAAAATGGTGATAAATACGAAGGTGTTTTTGTTAATGGAAAATTCACGAGTAAGGGAACTTTCACTTGTAGCAATGGGAATCACTTCACGGGGAATTTAGAGGGCAAAGAACCGCTTAGATTGACTATAACATGTGACTGATTTTGGTTAAGAGAGCTTCTCCTCACAAAATAGTAAAAACAGTTAACCGGACGCTATCAGGATAAAAATAAATCCATAGATGGATAACTTTTGTTACGTATAGGTAGGTGAAACAGCCATAAGGAATACCCCACCGGCCACATGCCGTATAATGAAAACAAAATTATGCTCCTGCGAATCAGAGTCTCTGAGATTTGTTATAGCGGATTGAAACGATAACAATCATTTCTGTTTTGAGTACGTCTGCGTTCGAGGAAATCGGCTACATGGTAGGGTACAGGACATCCTTCCTTTTCACGGGCTTCTTTACAATAGGCGTTCCAGTTTTCCTGATAATGATTGTTTACGGCCTCAAGACAGTCCACAAGGGCCTTACGTCTGCGCTCTCTTTCCCATTGGGCCTCTATAGCCTTGTCTTTT
>JANYBI010000045.1 GCA_025360875.1 Lentisphaerota bacterium | reverse complement strand
GTTGGCCGCTTCCGGCATATTGTCACCTGTAAACTCCCTTGGTCCGCCCCGCTCTTCATTATAAAGAATCTCCCCAAGAGATTCTTTATTTGCAATAATATACATTAATTATGCATTAGTTTCCATGTTAATTGATACGGTACGCCAATATATTTGCAGGCAAAAAAGGAGATACGCATATGGATAAATCTGGACTTGCGGCGATTTTCAAAGGACCGAACGCTAAATTTGAGATACGGAAATATCCTGTCGGCTCTCCGGAAATCGGTAATGTCCTGCTCAATCTTGAATACAGCGGAATCTGCGGGACTGACATCCATATCTGCAATGGCAAGCTTCAGATGCCTCCGAAGGAACTGATAATAGGGCATGAATTCACAGGAAGGATAGAATCCATCGGAGGATCAGGCGCCAAGGATGCGCTGGGAAATCCTGTAAAGGTTGGAGATGCCGTGATCGCATGTGTCGCCATCCCATGTGAAAAGTGTTTCTGCTGCGGACATGGTGAACTTTCAAGCTGCATGAATTTCGGCGTGACCTATCTGAAAAGTCCGGAGGAAAAACCGCATTTCCATGGCGGTTTTGCCGAATATCTTTTCTCTTCACTGAAGAACATCGTAAAGATCCCAGATGGCGTAAATGCGAAGTCCGCAGCGGCTTTTCCCTGCGGCGGACCGACAATAATAAGGGCGTGCAAATATGCGGGCGGTCTGGAAAAGGGCGAACTTGTAGTTGTCCAGGGCACTGGAGCTCTCGGTATCTTCGCTGTCGCGTTGGCGGTAAGCCAGGGTTGCAGGGTTGTCGCGATAGGTTCCTCATCCAATTCGGAGAGAAAAAGGATCGTGGAGAAACTCGGTGCCGAACTGGTGCTCGACTACAGGATGACTCCGGCAGCTGAAAGGCTTAAGAAGATACATGATATTGCCAAAGCCCATGGGCGCGGCAATGGTGCGGATGTCGTCATAGAGACAAGCGGATCACCGGAGGCTTTCCCGGAAGGATTGGAACTGGTCAGGACGCGTGGACGCTACATCGTTCCCGGCCAGTATTCCTCGAGCGGAGGTGTGAAGATCAATCCTGAACTCATAACGTTCAAGGCCATAAGGATAACTGGAAGCGGTCAATATTGCATGGATGATCTAGGAAATTACCTGGAATTCCTCAGGGAGAACAGGAAGACACAGGAGATCTTCGGGGAATGCATAACCCATGAATATAAAGTCAAGGATGCGGATCTCGCGATTGCGGATGTCGCGGCAGGAAAGGCGATAAAGGCGGTGTTTTGTAAATGAATATCGAACACTGAATACTGAATATCGAACATCGAATGAATGTAATACCGGAAAAGTGCAACATGGAAAAAAGCAGGGAATGCGACTGGAAAAAAATACTTTCCGAGGAAAGGAACAAGAACCTTGATCCTTTGTTTTATCTCGCTCCATTCTGGCGGGGCAGATATTATCTTGAGAACGGATCTGCTGGCAAGCCGGAACCTGTCATAAGGGCGGAAGCTTTTCAGAAGGCGATGGAGAATCTGTCACGCCCGATAAGTCCCGAAGACGAGTTTTTCGGAGGGAAAGACTGTTATGTTTCGAAAGTCCTGCCTGAAGGTGTTTCCGTAGATCAATACAGCAAGGCTGGTTATGCCGACGAACAGAAAGGCAGAAGAAATTTCCTGACGGGCTGGGATCATACGCTCCCTGATTATCATGAGATACTGGATTTTGGAATCGGCGGTATCATCGCCAAGGCTGAGAAATCGCTTTGCAAGCCGCGCCGGAGCGCAAAGCAGAAGGAATTCCTGAAGGCGGTTCTGATCGTCCTAAAAGCTTTTTCATCCTATCTCCTGCGAAGTTCGCAGGAAATGGAGAAGGCGGGACGGAAAGATATTTCTGAAAGGCTCAGGAGGATATCCCTCGGAGCTCCAGAAAACCTCCATGACGCCATGCAGCTTGTCTGGATCACGCATGTCGTCCTCGAGAGCGAAGGGCGCTGGCATAACGCGCTCGGAAGAATCGACCAGTATCTTTATCAGTTCTATAAGAGAGATCTGGAGAAGGGGCTTATTGACAGGGACAGGGCATTGTACCTGTTCTGCCACCTGTGGTCAAAGATAGAAGGGTTCCATGAGATCACGAACATCTGTATCGGCGGTCTCAAGCCCGATGGACGCGATGCTGTGAACGATCTCACTTATGTCTGCCTGGAGGCGACTAAACTCGTCAGGTCCCCGTCTACAAACCTTTCCGCGCGGTTCCATGACGGTTCCGACGAAAAATACCATCTCGCCTGCGGGGATGTCATAAGGACCGGAATCGGATTTCCGGCGATATTCAATGACCACGTTACAGTGAAGTCGCTGGAGAATATTGGAATTCCGGCAGAGGTTGCAAGGGATTACTGCATGGTCGGATGTATTGAGACAATGCTTGCCGGAAGACAGCAGGCATGGAGCGACAGCCGTTTCAATCTGGCACTGGTGCTGTCGAGGGCAATCGACAGTATTCGAAAGGGGAAACCATCGTACGAAAATTTTATATCGTATTTCGTCGGAAGTTTCAGGAAGGAACTGAAACAGCATGTCGGGAATATAAATAAGGCTATTCTGGACTGTCCGCCGGACAAGTTTCCGGATCCGTTCCTGTCGGCTTTTACGCAGGACTGCATTGGCAGGGCGAAGGACATCAATGATGGAGGCGCGGTTTTCAGGCGTTTCCACGGGATTGGATGTGTAGGATTTGCGAATGTCGCAGATTCGCTGGCGGCGATTAGGAAGCTTGTCTTTGAGGAAAAGAGGCTCGGGTTCGATAAGCTTGTGAAGGCGCTTGATGCGGATTTCGCAGGATCCGAGGACGTCCGCCAGATGCTTCTGAACAATGCTCCCAAATACGGCAACGACGATGCCTACGTCGATAAGATTGCGGCCTGGGTTGTCGATCTGTTTACTTCCGAATGTCTGAAGCACAGGATAGCAGGCGGAGGACGTTTTGTCGCGAACATGGCGACAAACGTCCAGAACATCCAATGCGGCAGCGAGGTGAAGGCGACTCCCGACGGGAGGAAGGCGTTCACTCCGCTTTCAGATGCGGCATCGCCCAATTCCGGCAGGGACATGAAGGGGCCGACGGCGTTCATCTCGTCGGTTTCCGTACCGGATTATTCGAAGACAGTAGGCGGGACCGTGGTGAACATGAAGTTTGATCCAGAATATTTCGCGACAGAGAAAGGCGCTGGCATCTTCATGGCGTTCACAAGGGAATTTGTGAAAAAGAGAATACATGAGCTGCAGTTCAACTTCACGGGAAATGAAATCCTGGAGGCCGCCAGGTCCGATCCCGAAAAACATGCTAATCTCGTAGTGAGGGTCAGCGGTTTCTCCGCGTATTTCACAAGGCTTGAGAAAAGCGTCCAGGAAGACATAATCAGACGTAGGGTCCATCGGAGTTTGTGAAAAAATTCCACAGCCATCCCATAGGATTTTGTAAATTTGAAAGGTGACGGATCCGGATTATCCTAAATTTCAACCACAAAAGAAAGGATAATCCAATGAATCCGTCGAGGCATAAGATGACAGTATTGGCGCAAATATTCAAACTCATT
>JANYBI010000015.1 GCA_025360875.1 Lentisphaerota bacterium | reverse complement strand
ACATCCGTTTTTACTCGAACACCAAATCCGGAGAAGAGGTAAAAAGTGTTCGAGGTGGAGCGGATTAGGTGTTCGGATAAAACCGGATTGAGTGTTCGACCTTTACCGGATTTGGTGTTCGAGGTGGAGCGGATTTTACATGTTGTGAGTAACCGCGCATTACCGGATGAAATGAATTGCCCGACTGTAGGCAACAGGCATCAAACATGGTGCTGGCAGCCGACCATTCTCCCAGAGATAGAGACCTCCTCACGAAGGATTGGCTCGCGTCAGCAAATTGAGTATCCAGACTGGCTCCGACCAATTGCGCGAAATACTTGCATACCATTACGCCGCCGTTTTGTGGTTCACCCAGAGAAATCACAGTGCTCTTTAGAAAATCTTTTGGCTTATAGTATGATATTATTTTAACTTGTTATATTCTTCATCGGTTACCGGCTCCAACCATTCGGGCGAGCCTGCCTGGACATTCGTCTCAATGGAGAGATGCACAAACCAACTGTCCGGGGCGGCTCCATGCCAGTGCTTCACATTCGGAGCTATTTTTACCACATCCCCTGGATGAAGTTCCCGGGCAGGCTTCCCCTCCTCCTGATAATAGCCGCGTCCGCCTGTTGCCAGCAAAATCTGTCCGCCAGGGTGCTTATGCCAGTTATTTCTTGCTCTTGGTTCGAATGTTACATTACCGATTGGGCAATTGAACTCGTTGTCACGTGCTACCAGCATGTTAAGATATGCTGTTCCAACGAAATACTTGCTGTATTGTTCCGGAATCTTTTCTCCCTTCGGGAAGATCGCACTTTCACTCAAAGTGTTCATGGGGTATCCTCCTTTTATCTGTTGGCCTAAAGCCTTGCTCAATACTGAATGGGCATTATCCGCTTCCCCCCTGCCTACTCTTACTTCGAGAACACTTATCAGGCTCTTCATCTGTGCCTCGGTCAAGCCCGTATTAAATCCGATATTGAAATGAGCCTGAAGCTGGGAATTGACGCCTTGCATACTGGACAGAGCCGAAATAGTGGCAATCTCCCTGCTCTGGAAATCCAGGTTGTCGCGTCCGAATATATCTCCGAACAAATGGCCTTTGAGAAACTGATCGATGACGGGACTGAAAGCATAGATTGCCCCCGTGACCGGCTTCCCTGCCAGGCGCGTCTGAATTTCTGTTCCCAGCTCAATGTTGTTCTTGTTAGCAGGCATTGGGCTCGGTTCTTTGCCAGGCTTGTCTTTGATGCCTTTCTGTTCCCGTTCTTTCAAGACGTTCATGAAGGCGTCGATTCCGTTCAGGCTGCGGGGGAATCCCGTGTAGGCATACAATTGCACGAGAATTTCCTTGATTTCACTAACGGTCAAGCCGGCATCCAGCCCTTCGCTCAGGGCTGTTTTCAGTTTCTGAAGATCGCCCTTGGCGGTAAAGGCCGCTATGGTAACGATGTTTTGCTGTTTTGCGTTCAAGCCTTCCTTCTTCATATTCTGCGCCTCCAAGGTGGTCATAATGCTAAACATGCAGATAAAGATGCCTGCCAAAATTGCCTTGAATTTATTATTCATGATTGTCTCCTTATTTGCCGTTGTATTGTTCGTCAATGACCTTTTCCTTCCAGATGACGTTCTTGCCGTCGAGGACACCGGTAAGGACCAGATGCGTCATCGGAGCATGGGGTGTGGCGCCGTGCCAGTTATCAATATCAGGCGGGCACCAGATTGTGTCTCCAGCTTTGAATTCAATGATTTTTCCATCCCGCGTTCCGGTCAGGCCGACACTGGAGGTCACGATCATATGCTGTCCCGCGGGATGGAGATGCCATGCGGTCCTGGCGCCGGGCTGAAAGGTGACATATGCCCCGGAGTAGTGGGCGGATTCATTTGCGGGAAACACAAGGTCTACGTGGACATTACCGGTAAAATATTCAGCAGGCCCATCGAATGATCCCTGGGATCCGGCCCGGTATACCGCTTGTAAATCCTTGCCTCGTTCCGGGGCTTTTTCGGAACCGGCATGCACGACGAATGCGACGAGCACTGAAAGAGTCAAAATTAGTATCTGTGGTTTCATTGTGATACTCCTTTTGAAAGTAGCGGGCACCCCACGTTTCCGTCTGAGCCCTTGGATTGATTACGTATTTTCAGTCCATCAATTCAAATACCGCCTCGAAGTCACCTTGCCTGCCTGCGAGTTTCTCTATGCCTCCATCAAGACTCCCCAACTTGATGAGCCCCTTGGAATAGCTGAAATCTTTGTAGAAAATAGCCAGATTGCCCCACGGCGAGTAATAGGCGATGTCGCCGACGGAAGGGCCGTAACCGGATGGTGCGTTTTTCGTGGACACTCTTCTGGGCAGATTGCTGACTTTTTCCGTTCCTGCATAATCTTTCAGGCGCAGCGTCAGAGGAAGCATGGAAATAAAGTCACGGCCCGTTTCAGTATTGAGCATCGTTGCGGTCAGCACTTCTTTTCCAACTTTAATACGTATCTTCATTGTCGATCTCTCATTTGCTTCAATATTATTTTGGGCTACGGCGATGACGCAAAGCACGATCACTATGATAATAAATAAATATTTCTTCACAATGTATTCATTCATTGCACGACCTCGTTACCCATCAAAGGCGCATCACGATGAGCATGCTCTGTCATCCATCATTCTTCCTCACATCATCCTATTTCAGATATTTAGTAAAAAAGGATGTGAACTTGTCAAAGGGGATAAGATTCACCCGGTCGTACAGATCCACATGACCTGCACCCGGAACAATGTAGAGTTCCTTCGGTTCGGCCGCCATCTTGTAGGCGTCTTCGCTGAACTCTCGGGAATGAGCGTTCTCACCCGTAATGAACAGCATGGGACGAGGAGAAATCGTCTCTATGTCTGCGAACGGGTAGAAATTCATGAACTTGACGTTACTGGTCAGCGTCGGGTGTGTCGTGAGTTCGGGTGACGAGCCCTTGGGAGTGAATTCGCCCCTTGGAGTGCGGTAGAAGTCGAAAAACTCTCGCTGGATGGGGTGAGTGTCTTCCTTTAGCTCATGCACTGTCCCGCTGGTGTAATTGGTTTTACCGCCCACGTACTCCACATAGCGTTGCTCGGCTGCCTCTGCAATGATCTTCTTTCTTTGCTCAAGTGTCAGGGAATGTTTGAGCGCATTGCGGTTGGCAGCGCCCATGTCGTACATGCTGATTGTCGCAATGGCTTTCATGCGCGAGTCGATCTTGACTGCACTAATGACAAAGCTCCCGCTGCCACAAATGCCGATAACACCAAGCCGATCCCTGTCGACAAACTGCCGGGTGCCCAGGAAATCGACCGCAGCACTGAAATCCTCGGCATAGATATCCGGCGAAACAACGTTGCGAGGCTGACCCTCACTCTCTCCCCAGAAAGACAAATCCAAGGACAAAGTAACGAATCCCTGTTCAGCCATTTTCGTGGCATACAGATTCGCACTTTGTTCTTTTACCGCGCCCATGGGATGCCCGACAATGATCGCTGGATTTTTGCTGTTCTTTTTCAATCCTTTGGGAATAAACAGATTTCCCACAACTTTCATGTTGTATTGATTTTTAAACGTAACCTTCTGCATGGTTACCTTGTCGCTCTTGTAAAAATTGTCTGCACCATTGGACTTGTCTGCTGCGGATGCA
>JANYBI010000653.1 GCA_025360875.1 Lentisphaerota bacterium | reverse complement strand
GATGATCTTTTCGAGGCAGCAAAAGCTATACCCAATGCCATCAAAAATGGCAATGAAAAGGTTGATTCAAAAGGCGTGTAAGCTTACTGGCCTTCTTGAAGGCAATCCTGATTTCAGCCTTGCCGTCAATTTCGTGGATACAGATACAATTTGCCAGCTCAACAGGAAATTTGTTGGGCATGAAGGTTCCACCGATGTCATATCTTTCAATTACGGCAGCGGTGGTGAAAACGACATAGATGCCGAACTTTTCATATGCACGGATACTGCCGATTATGCTGCAAAAAGATTGAAAAGGGGGTTTTCCGATGAACTGGCTCTTTATATTGTCCACGGTATCCTTCATGTTTCCGGAGAAAAGGATACAACAGAGCCAGAACGCAGACGCATGAGAAGATTGGAGCGTAAAATAATAAGGGAACTGGAAAAATCATTCGATTTCAGTGAAACATTCCCCGAACGCATTAAATAAAGATATTCCGGCTTGAATGATCAATGACCCTCATCATATTAACCCTGAATCCCCATTTTGAAGATGACTTCTCATAAAGCAGGTCAAAAACCAATGGAAGATAATCAGAAAATACCAATATTGACGATGATCCAGAACAGGATCATAGCCGGTGTTTTCATCGTCATTCCTGTCGGAATAACGTTATGGCTCACCGTCAAAATCTTCAATCTGATCACCCAGTGGATTGATCCTGTAATGGCAAACTTGAATCTTACCGATACCGAGAACAGATGGTTAATACTGGCCATGAGAGGGGTTTCTCTGCTTGTCACCCTTGCTTTCCTCTTCATAGTAGGACAGATCGCCAAATGGGCACTTGGCAGAAGGCTGATGCTGACCTTCGAGAAGCTGATATTTGAAATTCCAGTGATAGGCACCGTCTATTCTACGGCGAAGCAGGTCGTAGATGCAATGAAAGGCGGAAACGGCGGTCTTTTCAAGGCCGTTGTCCTAGTCGAATATCCTCGAAAGGGGTTGTATGTAATGGGATTCCTGACAAATGAGAACAAGTCCAGAAACGAGATGTCTGAGAAAACTGGGAACGATCTGATATGCGTGTTCATGCCATTCGCCCCTCCTACCGCGGGGTTTCTGTTTTTTGTACCAAGACAGGACTGCACTTTCCTGGAAATGAGCGTAAGTGACGGAATGAAACTTATCATAAGCGGTGGCGTAGCCGCTCCTGAATATCCATACAAGCCAAACTCCTCCCACAGGGAAGAAAAAAAATGACAGGAAACTGAAATGCAATTCAATCTGCCAGAATTCAAGTTCGAAAGACCTATAATATTCTTTGATCTGGAAACCACGGGTACCAATATAAAGACCGACAGGATAGTGGAAATTTCAGCTGCAAAACTTTTCCCTGATGGAAATATGGAGGTAAAGACAAAGAGAATCAATCCGGAAAAGCCTATCCCTCCTGAAGCGACCGCAATACATGGGATAAAGGATTCTGATGTCGCAAACGAGCCGAAGTTCAAATCAATTTCTTCATCTCTGCTGAAATTCTTCGAAAACTGCGATCTTGCAGGCTATAACATCAATAATTTTGACATTCCCCTGATTGCAGAGGAGTTCCGCAGGGCAGGTCTGTCTTTTACCACCGAAGGAAGGAAAATCATCGATGTCCAGACAATCTTCCACAAGCGTGAGCCCAGGAATCTCTCAGCCGCATATAAGTTTTTCTGTGGCAAGGAAATGGAAAACGCACATAATGCGGAAAAGGATATTCTCGCAACTCTTGAAGTCTTCGAAGGCCAGTTTAGAAAATATCCGGATCTTCCAAAGAGTGTAGACGAACTGCATACATTTTGCAGCAATAGGAGACCGGAGTGGATTGACAGCACTGGAAAATTCAAATGGCAAGGAGACACTGCGATTGTAGGGTTCGGGAAGAATGACGGCACCCCATTGCGCGATATCGCAGTCAACAATCCCGATTTTCTCAGATGGATGATAAACGGTTCATTCCCCTATGATGCAGTAGAAATTGCGAAAAACGCACTCAAGGGAAAATTCCCCGAAAAACAAGTGTGACAGCTCCATGATCAAAAAAAAGATAAAATCATTGATAACCCTTCTTGAGGATGAGGATTCCCAGACTGCCAGCCAGGCAATGGCGGAATTGCTGTCCATGGGAAAAATCAACTCCGTAATATCGTCGCTCCAGGAGAGCAATACTCCCAGGATGAGGATGCGTGTACATCAGATGCAGGCGGTCCTCGGATCAAGAAAGAGCCGTGCGACATTCGCAAAAAAACTTAAAAACTGCGATACCGACCTTTTTGAAGGGCTTACCGAGATGCATATGCAGTGGTTCGACCAGGACAGTCTGGATGAAATATATGATTCCTGCGGAAAATTCCTTTCTTCGACTTCCGAATATCAGCCCGATTCCCTGAAGAAACTTGGAAAAATGATGAAGGATTTCGGATACAAGACCCCGGGTTCTGAAGAATTCTTTCCGGAATACTTCTGCATAGGTGCGGTAATTGATGAATTCATAGGGACTGATTTCATACTCTGCTCACTTGCGAAACTCGCAGCCGATTTCCACGGAATCAGGGTGAGTATAGCCTTCACTCCTTTCGGATTCGGACTATGCGATCAAAGCGGTTTGATGGTATTCCCGTCCAAAGACTGGATGACATGCATTGTCAAGAACCATGACAGCTTCGAAGTATGGTCCAACAGCAAGATTTTGCGGCTAACAGCCGCGATGATGTTTTTCTCGTCGATGATGATGCAGAATTTCCGATATGCATATTCCGCCGTCTCATGCCTATGCGAACCAGGCAAGGAAGACATTTCCAAGATACTGCCTTACCCTCTGGGCGACAAGTAGATAGTTGAATTTATAGTTTATTCAATTGAAATCCTGTCCTCTGTCTGCGGTTGTACCAGATTTGTCTTACCTTCCGCCGAAGACACCTTGAATGTCGGTAGATACCTGTAATACACCTCCAGCATGAGACAGCACAGGGAAGTGGAATATATGTTAAGATCCAGGGACGAATCCTTGAACACTGACCCCGTCCCCTCTCCATGCCCCTGATTGTTTCTGCTCGCACCATATTTTTCAGATGGTGACGACCAGTGACCGTCTCTTTCCTGTTCCCTTAAGAGAGCACCTTTCAGAAATTTATCGTTCCATTTCTTCCAGGCATCACCCCTTTCACCGCTGCCCTGGTAGATAGCCTGTGTCTGATAATACCATGTGTAGAGGACCCATGAATTTCCGGAATTTTCCTTCCAGCCGCAGTCCATGTATCTTCCACCGTTCCCATTGATTATCCATTTGAGACCCTTTTCCACGGACTGGTTTTTCCCTGCATGCAGAAGTTGAAGGCAAAGAGTACCTACCGATGTCATTGAAATGCTACCGCTTTCTCCTCCAATCCCATAGGAGAAACTTCCATCCTTTGTGGCATGTATTCTCTCAATTGAAGTTACAGCATTTCTCATCGCTACTTCAATGCCCGGTACGCTTGAACCAGCTGCAAAAGCCGCCTTCAGCGCCTGAAAGTTCCAACCGGCATATGAAAGGTCATTCCTTATTTCTCCGGTTTTCTGGTCAGGTGTATTATTATATCTGTAATTATATGATCCATTTTTATTCTGCCCTTGGACAATTACATTCACCATCCTATTCATAACATCTTCAAGATGTGGTATTTTTGTAAGAGTATACGCTTCTGAAATTGCATATGCGACAATAGGATGGCAATAACCATTTCCGTCTCCATTGATAACTCCGTTCGCCGAAGCGCTGCTACCAAACTCAACGAGTTTTTTCAAGGCTGAAACGAGAGTTCTGCCATAATCCTGTGACATCGGAGTAATTCCCCTTCCCAGGAAAGTCAGGGTTGCCAGACCTGTAAGCGCAGGCTGCCTGCTTTTATCTTCGCCCCATGATCCGTCCGCATTCTGATGATCCTTAAGCCAGTTAAGGGCGCCAGTCACATGAGGATCTGTCCCTGTCGCATTATTGTCCCCGAGAATATCCTTGATATTCTTTGGGCTTCTTGAAGACATAGAACTGCCAGGAGGAATAGGAATGCTAATTCCTGAAATATTATCCATAATTCCTTTATTATCCGCCAGTTGTGGAACTTCTATATCATTCACAGGACCAGTCGGCATGTCCTTGGATACAATTTCCGGATCATTTTGATTGCTGGATGGTGCTTCGGATTCAATATCAGTCGGAGTTGTTGGCTTTTCCGGTTCATCAATCGGATCAGGAATATCCAGCTTATCAAGTATGACCGGCTCCATTTTCATAGGAGTTACAGTAAAATCGACATATTCTTTCCTAGAGTCTGATGGGACAAACATAGTGCAAAGGAAACTCAACAGTATTATATGGACTGATACTGAAATAACAGGACCAGTCAAATGTTCACGGATGTCCTGGAAAGATATTTCCCGTGAAAAGGTCGCCAGATTGTCATTGCCTGAACCTGGAACTGGAAGATTGTCTTGCGAGTTCATAACACACCTCCTGTTTCAGAAATCATTATTTTTCTATTCTCTCTGATTTACTATAATGAATAAATATAATAATGTCAAGTTATTTATTATATATATTTAATATATTATTTAATACTATTTTATATTAGTTATTTTTAAAATAGTAATTATAGGAATAATTACAGTATTAATATGTTTATAATGAAGATGATATGCTAAATATTCAGAAAGTTAATCTTATAGTAAAGATAGTACCTTTGCCAGCTTCGGATATAAAAGAAATTCTGCCTCCAATGTATTTTTCGGTAAGAAGTTTTAAGCTATAGGTACCAATTCCACGACCTTTCCCCTTTGTAGAATATGAACGCTGGAATATCTGGAGCTTGATTCGCTCCGGGATTTTATTTCCTTGTCCTAAGATCTTCCGAAAGACGCAAATTTCATACCTGCAGATTTGAACTGTGTGTTTGGTGATCATGGCGTGATACTATATCAAACTTATCCTGTTATTCACAGGTTTACGGCAAAACTCACAGGCAAAAAAAAAGACGGAACCATTTCTGGCTCCGTCTTTAAAGATCACTGAATCAGGAAGAAAGCTGCTTGCTGACGAGTTTCGTCATGTCAAACATGGAAACCTGGTCTTTCTTGAAGATAGGTTTAAGTTTTGCATCCGCATTGATCATGCGTTTGTTTTTCTTGTCCTGGAGTCCGTTCTTCTTGATGTAGGCCCAGAGTTTCTTGGTCACTTCTGTCCTCGGAATCGCTTTTGCTCCAACAATCTCGGCCAGCAGAGCGCTTGGATTCACCGGTGCCATGAATTTCGAGTTCTTCGCCATTTTTCTTCCTCCCTAGTTTGGTTAAGGTTCAATTCTAAATTCAAAAATAGCAATGAAAAATGAAAATGCAAAGGGGAAATTCCCTAATAATAATCCTTTTTCACAGGGGGGAACTTCAATAGAAACTGTTTTTTGAGGCTGGAAATCAGGTTTTACCCTCTGAAAAATAAATTGGTTTTTATTCCCAATAATCTAAAAATACGGCGTACAATACGTCAAGCGAGGAGGAAATGGTACCCGGGACAGGAGTTGAACCTGCGACCAACAGTTTAGGAAACTGCTGCTCTATCCACTGAGCTACCCGGGCACGGTCGAGTCCGTATGGACGGACAATCTTGAATATCTAAATGCAAATTCGAATTTCAATAAATCGGGACATAAAGTAGTCAAATACTGGCTTGTTTCAACCCAAGCAGTTATATTTTAATTAAAAAGACGGAAGCATGCTAGAGTATCTTTCAAAACGAATTGCGATGGCGGTCATCACACTTTTTGTGATTATGCTTGTGAGCTATGTCCTTCTCAGGCTGGCACCAGGAGATCCGACAAAGACAACAATCATTGGAGAGAGCGCTGCAGCCCAGGGAATATCCTCGGAGAAGAACGTTCTCGCCCAGAACAAGTCACTGAGGGAAAAGCTCCATCTGGATAAGCCGATACATGTCGGATTCCTCCTCTGGATTGAGGGAATATTCCTCCATGGCGATTTCGGGGAGTCGGCTTCGGTTGACAAGGGGAGGCCGGTCGTGAACATAATTCTTGAAAGACTTCCCGTTACCGTGACACTGCAGTTCTTCGCCATACTGATCACATATTCCATTTCGATAATCATCGGGATAAATTCCGCCGTCACTTCATGGAAAAAACTTGACAAGGGCATTACTTTCCTCCTTCTCCTGCTGTATTCGGTTCCCACTTTCTGGCTTGCCCTTCTCCTGCAAGCCTGCATATGCGAAGGCGGAAAAATTGAAATTTTCCCCATAAGAGGGCTTTCTTCCGAGATGACATGGGGTCTGAGCACATGGGAAATCCTTTTCAACAGCGCGAAACATTACATACTTCCAGTGTTCTGCCTGAGCTACGCCGGATTTGCGGGACTCTCAAGATACGCCAAGGCCAGCATGATGGAGGTTATCAGACAGGATTACATCCGGACAGCCACCGCCAAGGGATTGTCGGAACATGTGATCATCTTCAAGCACGCCTTCAGAAATGCACTGATAACTCTGATCACCCTTTTCGCTGAAATTCTTCCCGGTCTTGTCGCGGGAAGCATAATCATTGAATTCGTATTCGGTGTTCCAGGAATGGGATATCTCTCGATGATGGCGCTGAACAGCAGGGACATCCCGGTTCTCATGGCTCTGTTTGGATTTGGAGGAGCTCTTACTCTTGCGGGTATCATTATCGCGGATCTGCTGTATGTTGCAGCGGATCCGAGGATTTCCTTCGAGAAGAGGCAGTCTTCATGAGAAACCAATATTTTCTGGAGCATCACTGATGAAATTGATTTGGCTGACACAGGGAGGATTCCTATTCGAAACCGCCGGTTTCAGGCTGGCTGTGGATCCATACATCAGCAATTTTGTTGAGAAAAAACATAAGATGAGAAGGATTTCCAAGGCTCCGTTCCTGGCTAAGGAACTGAAACCCGATCACATATACTGTACGCATGACCATATCGACCATGTTGATCCCGAAGGGCTGCCTGAAATACTTTCTTTCAGCAACAGCTGTGTTGTCTCCGGACCCGACAGTGTAATAAGGAAATACATTGAACTTGGAATCGGAAATGAAAAGCTTGTGAGGACGAAATTGAACGTTCCATTCGAAGCCGGTCCATTCAAACTTATCCCAATAGAATCCTTCCATTCTGACACTGAGGCTACCGGGCTGATAATCAAAGCTGAAGGTAAGACAATATATCTCAGTGGTGACACGGAATTTAAAGATGAGCTTCCCGAAAACATAATTAAAGAGGCGGGAGGAAAGATTGATCTGGCCATTGTATGCATCAATGGAAAATGGGGAAATATGAATGACAGGCAGGCTTTTGATTTGGTCGTTGATATTTCAGCAGCTATGGCAATTCCGATGCATTATGGACTATTTGCGGAGAATACCGCAAATCCAGCGAAGTTCATTGAACTTTGCAAGGGGAAGAATATAAACTCATTCGAGCTCGAGGCTGGGAAAATTTTCGAATTCTGAACTTTCAAATCCTAATTTCCCTTGAAATTTTTCCATATATCTTTGCAATTATACGCAATGGGGTTAATTATTACGTTTTTAAATTACAAAATTAGGCAGTCTATTGCAAATGAAGCTTCCTTCCCTGAAAATAAGACATCTTGAATCAAAGTTTCCTGTAATCCAGGCCGGAATGGGTGTAAGAATAGGGAATTCAGTTCTTTCCTCTTCAATTATAAGACTGGGCGGTTATGGAACTATTGCAAGCGTCGGTCTTGGGGACATTGAAAAATCCAAGACTGACTTTGCTAACGAATCCAACCGCGTCCTTGACGAAGAGATAAGGAAGGCCCGCGAACTTGCCGGCGGAAAGAAACCTCTCGGCGTCAATATAATGGTCGCGCTTTCAAATTATAAGGAACTTGTTGAACAGAGCGTAAAATCAGGGATCGACTTCATAATATCCGGAGCAGGACTTCCAATCCCCCTCCCTGAATATGTAGGAAAAGCCGACGTGGCGCTCATACCTGTAATATCCAGCGGACGCGCCCTTGCAGTCCTCCTGGCAGCGTGGAAAAGAAAATACGGCAGGGCTCCTGATGCAGTAATCGTTGAAGGACCTTTCAACGGGGGACACCTGGGATTTACCCTTGAGCAGATTGACCATCCTGAAACCTGCTCGCTGGAAATAATATTCAAGGATGTGAAAGAAGTGATGAACGGCATGGGATATGGAAATATTCCAGTCGTTGCCGCCGAAATGATATCATGCCGCACCGATATTGAAAGGGTTCTGTCCATAGGCTATGATGGAGTACAGGTAGGTACCCATTTCATAGCTTCCGAGGAGGCCGGACTTGACAGGAGAAGCAAGGAAGTCTATGTAAAAGCCAGACGTGGAGACGTCACTGTCATCAAAAGTCCTGTAGGTCTTCCGGTAAGAGTCCTGAAAACGCCTCTTGTGAACAGGGTTCTTTCAGGAAGCAGGGAGAAATTCTCATGCCCATACCGCTGCTTGCGCACATGCAATCCTGGAAAAGTTCCTTTCTGCATAGCCAAAGCTCTTCTTGCAACATGGAAGGGTGATGTTGAAAACGGGTTATATATGTCGGGATGCAATGTCGAAGCTATGACGGAAATCTATCCTCTGGAAAAATTCTTCAAGTCCCTCGAGGACTGATCCTCTTCCTAATGTTTTCAACTCTGAAAACCCAAAGCCACTTGTTCTTCAATTGTTTGTTTTGACGTTGTATAGTCCGTATGCCAGGAAAGCAAGAGTCGGACCTATTCCTGCAATAAGAGGAGGGACAACTCCCCTGTTACCAAGAATCAGCATGAACTGTGAAACCACAGTATATACGAGAATTATACCCACTGCAGTTATGATTGCCATGAAAATTCCGCTCCGTTCATTTCTCGCGGCAAGTGGAACACCCAGGAAAACAGCTATCACACATGCCCATGGAAAAGCAAGCCTCTTATATAGGGTGGTCTCATATAGGTTCTTCGAGCTCTTTGCCATGTTCTTCGTCTTCATCAGAAGATCAATTATGACAAGGGTGGGAAGTTCGTCTGGAGGGCGTATCTGGTTTATAATGTCCTTAGGTGTTTCAGGAAATTCTGAAATGTCCTTCGTTATCACGCTCATCTTCTGGGGTCTGTTAGGCATCAGTCCCTCCTCGTCATAGGTCGTAACCGTGGCCCTCCTGAATTCCCATCCCTTGCCTTTGATGAACTCCGCCTCCTCGGCCATGATATCCCAGTCAAGGGTGTTGTTGTCCCTGTATTTCTTCAACATCACATCTTTCTGTATCCCGTCGAGATCAAAATACTTGAAGAACCACATCTTCATACTGTCCGGACTCCTGTATGAAAGCATTTCCTTGAGGTCGAACTCATAAGTCCCGCGTGTGACCATTTTGCTGATTATGTAGGCCTTTTTTTCGGAAACAGGCACGATTGTCTCTTTGAACATGAAATCCACACCGGTTATGACCAAAGCTATGAAATATATGGAGGCGCATGCCCTGTGGACGGATATGCCTGATGCTCTCATTGCGATTATCTCCAGGTTTTTGCCCATGTTGGCCATCGTATACATGCAGGCGAGAAGGATTGAAAGAGGAAGTATGAATTCAACATGTCCCGGAAGTTTAAGAAGATAGTATTTTATCATCGTCATGCTAGAAGCATTGTTCTCAAGGAAATCCTTTATATTGTCATATATGTCGGCTATTAAGAAAAGGATTATGAATCCGAGGATAAGCACGGTGAATGGTATCATGAACTCCTGGAACATGTACCTGTCAATTACCGGCAGAAATGTCCATTTCCTTTTCGGAATGGGAATAAACAGTTCGTCTTTGAGCTGCATTATTGTCTTTTTGAAATGTTAAAAATTTGATTTTCCGGAATCCTGTTATAATATTACTGGTTCGATTGGTTTTCAATTTAAATTCGAATTCTACGTATGAATAGGTCATTTCAATTTCCAATCTCATATTTAATGTCGGCGACTACGCTGATAGTTCTCCTTGCAGTCCTGCAGGGCTGCTACAACTATCCTGCGATACCTGACGCTGTCAACCAGAGCACGTACGCGGACCTGAAGAAGGAGCAGCAGAAGCTCATACCCGAGGACTGCAAGGTGCTGACACTGGAAGCATCCGAGC
>JANYBI010000619.1 GCA_025360875.1 Lentisphaerota bacterium | reverse complement strand
GGGTCATGCGACCATATGAATCATAAGCGTAATCCAGCGGATAACTCGCATCTCCTCTGACAGAAACGATCTGACCTCTGGGATTGTAAGTATAATTTGTTGCCTTGTTCAATGCATTTACGACGCTGCTGCGCCTGCCAGTGTTGGCCTCATAGGTAAAGCTGGTCTGTTTTCCTGCGGCATCCTGGACATAATCAACCTGGCCAAGAGCGTTGTAATGGGTCACTGAAGCACCGGTACGGGGATCGGTCTGAGAGATCTGGCGGCCAATGCCATCGTAAGTGTAGGAATAGGACAGATTAGATGAAGTGGACTGCGTTGACAGGAGTCCATTGACAGTCACCGAAACCTGATCGGAAGTGGAGTCTGGGACATTTACGGTTTGAGTAACTGTCTTGTTCGTCCTGTTGAGGGTGGTGGTCGTTACCGTGTCGTTTCCATTTATGTCGGTGGAGATGGAGTTTGCTATTGTGCCGCTGGCAAGTCCTGTAAGCTGTCTCTTTGTTACATTCGTGGTGACGGCTCCATTGTCACCATAAACCTTGGAAGTGGTCACGGACCACCACTGGCTGTTCACAGACTGATAAGAAGTTTCAGATTCTGAAACGCGATCATCAGCGGAAAGATCGATCTGGCCGTTTGAATTGAGATCGAGAGCGGAACGGATCTGGTTGTTGAAATCATCATATGCATAGAGCGTATCGGCGTTACCGGTCGATGTGGTTTTTGTGAGAAGATTATGAGAGTTGTAGAAATAATTCGTCGTGAGAGTGCCGGTCGCGCCAGGGCGTTCTTCTGCAACAGTTCTTCCAAATGCATCGGTGATGGTCTTGACGTAGTTCGGGCTGTTGGAAGCGGCGGTATTAACTTGACTCCACTGCGTTCCATCCTGATTTTTTCCATAAGTGTAATATTTTGCAACAACGGCAGTGCCGGTGACAGATTTGATTTTGCCATCGAGATATTTGTCAGTGATTTCGGTGAATCCGCCTGGCAAAGTCGCAGTTACAGTCCTGCCGCCATTGGAATATGAATAGCTGGTGACAAGCCCTGCGGCATCAGTGCGCGACGTGACGCGTCCGGCGAGATCATAAGTCGCGGATGTCGCAAGCGACACGCCTCCGCCGCCAACAGTTTCAGAGAGCTGGCGTCCTTCGACATCATAGGTGTAGGCGGTTGTCGGGCCCCCGACCTTGGTCTTTGAAATCATCTGCCTGAGGAGGTTGTAACCGAAGGCATATTCTACGCCGTCATCGGTGGTTTCCGACTGCTTGTTGCAGCAGTTCCATGTTGCGGTGGAAAATGTGCCGGTGGATTTGTACGAGGCCAGGACATGGTGCTGGGAATCGAAAGTCCTGACATTCCATGCTACTCTGGAATAACCTGCGCCATCATATGCATAGCTTTCAGCCAGGACTTCATCCCCGTGACCGTCAAATACGAATACTTCCTTCGTGGACTTGCCTGCAACCCCTGCCGGATTTGCCGAGGTGCCACGAATCACTGATATGCGGATGGCATCGCCGGCCCCAGCAGTAAACGAGCACGATGCAGGATCCGGATTTTCGGAATATGTGCCGTATTCGTAGGCACAGGAATACTTTATTCCATTGGACCATGCTATTGACTTTATGCAACCCCTTGAGGCTTCGTCTGCGGAATTCGCGTAATAGACAATGACTACGCGCAGATTGGATGGATCTCCGAAATCGGACATTCCCTCCTCCAGGATATCAACAGCTTCACTGCCATTGACAGCCCTATATACGAAATACTGCCTATTCACTGTCATCCCAAGTATTTTGGTCTCGATTGTGCGCGGACGTCCATCATTTTCAGAGACAACATCAGGTATCCCCCCCATGAGGTCCTCATCATGCGATTTATATGAATAATACACCGCCTTTGCAGATCCTGCTGAAGAATTGAAGGGGGCATCAAGATATGACGAAACACGGAGAGTCATCCTGCCTTTCGAATCATAATTGTAGTTCTCCCATGAACCGTCGGGATTCTGGACGGTATTCAATTTGCCGTATTTTCCCGTCTGGGAAATGTTGGTGTAGTATGTATAGGATGTCCTGAGGTTCGCACCGTCGGGATCGACAGTCACATCGACAATTTCCGGCCCCCATTGGAACCTCTGGGAGTTTGAGACTTTCCTGGCGACAATATTATTGGCGGCATCTCTGGTCTCCTCGAGGATCTTGCAGTCTCCTTCATTGTAATTGCCGAAATAGATTTTTGAGGATTTACCCAATCCTGCGCCGGCAGTGACTGTCCAGGCATTTGTGCCTTCAACATATTTCCAGTCATACACGTATGCTGTTCCTGCAACAGTCTGTGTTATCCTGGCATTGTTGAAGTTTTTATTGCTCCTGTTGGGATTTTCGACTGTCCAAACCTCGTGCGGATTCCCTTGCGGCACATATAGCCCCTGGGTATTCTTCGAGCCCGCGTTTTCCGGGGCATAGAGGCGCATTTCGTACTTATAGTCATCGATGACGACGATGTCTGCAAGACCGTCGGCTGCACTCCATACCTGGCGGAGCGTATTGTCCGTGTAAATTGGCTCAATCTGAACGCCTGTGCTGTCAGCGTTTAATTCCACTCCCCTAGAAATGCAGATCACGGGTTTTTTCCTTGTGAACTGCTGGGCAGGAAAACGAGCCTTGCTGCCGTTCGGGAAAAGCCTTTCATAATAGGCTGGATTGTCGGCGACCGGATTGCCGTTGGCGTCAATCATCCTCAGCCTTGAATTGAATGCGACATCAGTACCTATGGGAGACGCCACGGATTCGCCCGACTTGAACTGGTAGATGATCTCCAGCCCATTGGGTCGGAGGATTGAGACTTCCCGTGAAATCCCCGGCGCAGGCGCGAGTTTTACGTCCAGGATATAGGAGTTGAAATTGGATTTGAACACCAGCCCCTGGGGATTGAACAGCGATGCCGAGGGTTTCTCCTTTTCCAGGAAAATTCTGCCATTCGGGATGTTTTTCTGGTGGCTGGTCCTACCAAAAGGGATCGACATGTGTATGCTCCCAGGTCGAATGGCAGGGAAAATTTCGGGCCCTTCAACTCCACCTCCAGGAGGGCTGCCACCCCCGCTTTTAGGGTCAATTTCG
>JANYBI010000611.1 GCA_025360875.1 Lentisphaerota bacterium | reverse complement strand
CTCGTCTATACAATATTCACTGTCTATGGAAGTCTCAATATGATCAACAAGCTTCCATTCTTCAACATGTATAATCTCTTTATCCGGCTGCAGTAATATCAGGGGTGAAAGCGATTCAATTTCAAGCATGAAGTCGCAGGTGTATGTTTCAATACTGCAGCCGTTATCAGGATATTCCGCGTCGGTCAAATGGCTGAATCTCTTTACAAGGGCGCATCCATTCTTGGCATATGCCAGCCAGCCATCTTCACAGTTCAAACCTATTTTACTAGGATACTTATGGCCTTTCTGTTGGCGGAGGATGATGTATTTGTCCCCGAACGTCAGGCGACCGTCGGCCATGTTGGTGTAAGGCCAGACTGTAAGATAACGGTTCGGGAGGAGGGCATCCTTGTCGCCCTGCGGAACTGGGACGATGGCGACACCGCCGACATCCATGACTGTAAGAGCCCATGCGGCAATTTCCACTTCCCATGGATTTTCATTCCTGATGGTATGCCTGATGCGGAATTTATTGTTTCCGAGGGATTTGACGGCGAAACTTTTATAGATGCCTGTCGATTTTTCCACTCCGCCGGTAAAGAGTATCCCGTCCTTGGTCTCTTTCACATCGATCGGCGTATTGTCAAGGGCATAGCTTCTCGGTTTTGCCTCAGGGGCGTGCCAGAGACGGTGTCCGCCGTATATCTTCCATTCATTGCCGCCCTTCTTGCCGGCCATGGCTGGAACGACGCACATCATGTTTTCGCCCTTGCCCACAAACGCCCCGATGATCCTGGGGCCTACTTTGGTCGTTACGACAATGCGGAATTTTCCGCTCTGGAGTTCTACGCAGTTCTTCCATCCCATGAAGCTGATTCTTTTCATTTTATATCCTTTCAGAATTAATAATAAATTTAACCACAGAACACACAGATTACACAGAATTGATCCATAATCAATTCAATATCCATTATCCTGTTCAATCTTCTTCTGTGTCATCTGTGTGTTCTGTGGGTTCCTCTTTTCCGATAATCGGATAAATTGCCACAACACATTCACCTTTCCAGTTCCGTCCGGAAGTTTTCTGCACAAGTTCTTCGGCGGTTCCCCGGAGTATTTCCTCGTGGAGCTTTGTCGCCTCCCTGATTACTGCGATCTTCGCATTTTTGCCGATAAGCTCAGAGATTTCCTTAAGAAGTTTCTCCATCCTGAAAGGAGATTCAAAGATGAAGACAGTTTTATTTTCAGCGGCTATTTCAGCGAGAGCCTTGTGCCGTCTGCCCTGTTTGACGGGAAGGAACCCATAGAAAGCGAACTTGTCGACTGGCAGGCCGCATGCCGCGACTGCGAATGTAAGTGAAGAGACGCCGGGAATAATCTGGGGTTCAATCCCATTTTTGAGCGCCTCTCTCACCAGAAGGAAACCCGGATCGGATATGCATGGCGTTCCGGCGTCGGACACGAACGCTACCTTTTTTCCGGAAAGGGCGAATTCTATGAGCGAGAGTACGCTCCTATGTTCATTATAGATATGGCAGCTTATGAGTTTCTTGTGCAGGTTGAGGGTTGATAGGAGGTTTCCTGTCCGTCTTGTGTCTTCAGCTGCGACAATGTCCGCGGCGGTGAGAACCTCAATCGCCCTCTGTGTCATGTCCTTCAAGTTTCCGATTGGTGTGGAAATTATGGAAATGGCGCCTGGTTTCTCATCGGGTAAATTGTTCATAATCAAAATTTTTTCTCTGAAAAAATTTTATTTGCATAAAAACAGAATAACTTATAACACATGGACATTCAAAACAAACAGGATACGGATGTTTCTTCGATGCGCCTTGACAGCTTCCTAAGCAAGGCTGGGGTGGCGTCGCGCCGCAGTTCCGCTGACATCGTCAGAGCTGGCAGAGTCCGTGTTAACGGAAAGAAAGTGCTTGAGCCAGGCACAAGAGTGATGGAATCCGACAATGTTGAGGTCGACTCCAGGAAAGTTGCATTCCAGAAGAAATATTACGTGATGTTGAACAAGCCTGCAGGCTATTATTCTACCGCATCCGATCCCCACGCCGACAGACTGGTAATTGATCTTGTGAACATACCTGGTGTCAGGTTATATACCGTAGGAAGGCTGGACAAGGACAGCGAGGGACTGATAATTCTTACCAATGACGGGGATTATGCGGCAAAGCTCACCCACCCGAAACACGGGATATTGAAGAAATATGAAGTTTCAACGGACAGGCAGCTTTCCGGTGCTGACATCCAGAAAATGAAACAGGGCATAACCAGCGACGGGGAAGAGATAAGGGCGAAAGACGTAAGGCCGGTTTCCAGGCTTGAGTATTATTTCATCATGGGGGAGGGCAAAAAGCGTGAAGTGAGACGTCTTGTGGCAAGCGCCGGGGCAAGAATAAACCGCCTAAAGCGGATCGCCGTAGGCGGTTTGAATATTGGCTCGCTAGCAACAGGCAAATGGCGTTCACTTGATGAAAACGACATCAGATTGAGCCTGAAGAGCAATTAATCAGTTATTTCTTGGCCAGGTAATCAGCCTTTTTCTGTTCAAGAAGGAGACCTACCTGATCCTCATCGATCGGATAGTAGCCTTTTTCCTTGATGGAAGCAAGGAGTCCAAGCCATCCCTCGTGATCCCATAGTCCCTTGTTCCTCTTCACAAAGTTAGCGAGAATGCCGGTCTTTGCGAGCTTTTTAAGATTGTCTTCTTTCTGTCCCATTCTATGTTCTCCCCAATTTAATGTTTTAGCCTCAAAATATACTCTTTTTCAATATAGCGATATAAACGAAAATTGCAAGCTGAAATGTAAAATTGGAAGCTTCAGTTGAAGAGCAGCTGGGTTGCACTGTTTTTCAGATCAGGATTGAGCTCAATGGCCTTCTTGAGGTGTTCAATACAGCTATCATACTCGCCGAACCAGTCGCAGAGGAGGGCAAGTCGGAAATAATCTTCGCCGGCATACTTTCTGCTCTCTTCCTTTGATACGTTGCCCCCGACCTTCTGGAGCCTCTGTCCGGCATAATATTCCAGGAAATTCTCATATTGTTCGAAGGCGAGTTCTTCCCAGGAATAGCGCTTGATTGACTTGGCACTCTTTCCTTTTTTGACAACGACTATATCCTGGTTTGCCAAGGATATGGTTCCTGAAACGGTAGTGGTGGAGTTTCCTGAGCGTATTTTTATGCCGTTGGATTTCGAATCATAGGGATTTCGTTCAATAATCCTGATAATGAGAGGTTTCACATCCCTGATCTTTTCAATCCTGGCTTTTTCGCCGGCCTGGCGTTCCTGCGGAACAGACTGAAGATATTTCTGGACATCATTGTCGTTGAAATCCATTGATAGCGGACGGAACCTGTTCGGATAGAGTTTTCT
>JANYBI010000605.1 GCA_025360875.1 Lentisphaerota bacterium | reverse complement strand
TCCTATTGGTTTCCAACCTTTTTTCTGCTGACAAGAAGACGGGATGGGAGAAAGACGGGCTGAAGGGCAAGGTCAAGGAATGGGTCAAGAGTGATTATGATATTAAGTCTGGTGAGGATGCCAAGGAAATAACAGAAAAATCTATTTCCAGGTATGACGAGAAGGGCAATAAGATTGAAGCGAAACGTTATGATGACAAAGGAACCATGGATAAGATTAGCACGTCCGCATACACGTACTATTGATTCATCCTCACGGATAGCCATTACCTGCCCCCAGCTTTAAACTCCCCACGTCTTTTACAGGCTCACGCAAACCATTTAATGCCCAGGTTGCGTTTTGATACTTCACTTAGCTGATTTCACCTTTATAGCTTGCCCGTACTTCCCAACAAATTCCGAGGCTTGCTAAAAATTGAGATTTTGCAGAAATCAGCCCATATGTGTGGAGGATGAAGCCACCGACGGCTATAATATTTCTCTTCTCGCCTGTGAACAGCTTGAAATCCTTGCGAAACTCGCCGGCAACTCAGATACGTCTGGAATCACTGATGTCAATTATTCGGGCGTCGCGTCAAAGCAGATCCCTGTTACACTTTTAAACGGCAGGAATATAAATGTAGCTGCTGCGGCATTTGTGAAATAAAAGTAGCACAGACATTCCTGTCTGTGTCCTCTTATGTCTTGCTCTCGGACGAGTTGCTTTTGAATGTGTTACAGGCGTCTTGCCTTTGAAAGTAATTGCAATTATTTGTTTTTCAAAGCGTAGCAGTGTAGTTTTTCCTTTCTTGGACAAACCTTGGAATAAAGAATACTATGGGGAAACTTATGGAAAAACGCAGAGTTGTAATAACCGGCTCCGGCCTGACTTCTTCCCTTGGCCTCGATGTCGGTATTTTTTATGACAGGCTTGAAGCGGGCAATTCCGCAGTGCGCCTGATGGATGGCTGGAGCGATAAACTTAAGATCAACCGCATTGCGGCACCTGTCGTCCTTCCTGAAGGTCTCGAAAAAACAATACCCCGCGCCTTCCGCCGTTCCATGGGCCGCATGAGCATTTATTCGGCGCTTGCAGCTGAAAAAGCGTTGCTTTCATCCGGCCTTACCCGTGAATATACAGCTTCTGGACGCTGTGCCTGCGTCATTGGATCCACCATGGGCAGTGGCGAAAGCATTATGGAAGCATCCCGTATCGTCATTCTAAACGACAGTGAAAACATGCCGGCTTTGCAATTTTTTAAATGCGCCTCTCATTCGGCCGCATTCAACACAGCTAACTTTCTGGGTCTTACCGGCTGTGTACTTGCTCCTGCGGCCGCATGTGCTTCGGGACTCCAGGCGATCGGTCTCGGACGTGATTTGATTCAATCCGGCGCCCAGGATGCCGCCATCTGTGGAGGAGCTGAAGAAGTTACTCCGGAAGTGACAGCTTCATTTGAGCTGATGTTCGCTGCTGCCAGGGGGTTTTCCGGCCCTCCAGAATACAGTTCCCGTCCTTTTGCCGCCGACCGCGTCGGCTTGGTTTGCGGCGAAGGCGCCGGACTTGTAGTTCTTGAGGAATATGAACATGCTGTCAGACGCGGCGCCAATATCTACGGTGAAATTATCGGATATGCCACTTGCGGTTGCGGTTCACATGTCAGTCAGTCGAATCACAGCAGCATCGTCCGATGCATGGATTCGGCTTTCCGCGATGCCGCAATTGCCCCTGCGCAGACCGATTATATCAACGCCCATGCCACCGCAACGTTGCACGGCGATGCCGAGGAAGCGATGGCAATCCGTGAGTTTTTCGGATCTGAAACACCGGTCAGCAGTCTCAAGGGACATATAGGCCATACTCTTGGGGCATCCGGAGCGATTGAACTGATCGCCTCTCTGGAAATGATGCGCAGGGATCGCCTTCTGCCAACCCTCAATCTGGAACATGTCGCCGACGATTGCGCCGGACTCGACCATGTCCGCTCGGTCAGAGAGCAGAAAATCAGTATTTTTGTGAAAAACTGTTTTGCTTTTGGTGGCATCAATGCAACCTTAATATGTCGCAGAGTTTGAATACGTTTTTAAACAATATTTTAATCATAACGATGAATTCATGACCAGGGAAGAAATCATAGCCGCGATAAACTCAACCTTCATCGAGCAGTTTGAGATATCGGAGGATAAGCTTACACCGGACAAGCAGATTTTTAATGATCTCGGTCTGGACAGTCTGGACATTGTCGACCTGATGGTAGGATTGCAACGTCGTTTTGGGATATCCTTGCGTGAAAATGAGGAAATTCGTAAAGTCGTCACACTTGGTGATGTTTATGAGTTCTTTGTCCGTCTTGAGGCTAAACGCAACAAACCTAAAACTTGATTATCAAACTATGCTCGTTTCCTTTATTATTTATTTAAGTATCTTTATTTTTTCAGTATTGTATTGCCTGTTCGCCATGTTGCCATTCCTGGCAATTGTCATAATCCCCCGGTTCAACCGCCAAAAGATTGCGCACTGGTTAAGATTCTTCATACTCTGGTACGGCAAGTGCATAATTCGTCTTGCAGTGTTTCCTTTTATCCGTCTCACGTACGAAGACACTGCTCCGGACGAAACAGATCCCAGCATAATTATTGTCAATCACCGTTCCTCCTCGGACCCTTTCCTGGTGGCGGCGCTTGGGCGAGAAAGCATTCAAATGGTGAACGGCTGGCCGATGCGCCTCCCGTTTTTCGGCTTTTTTGCACGTAATGCCGAATATATTGACATCACCCAGACGCATTATGATAAACTTCGCAGCCATATCGAATACATTTTGCGTCAAGGAGTTTCTGTCATTTCATTTCCTGAAGGCACACGTTCAGGCAATCTCACGATGAATCAGTTTCACGGCAGCATTTTCAGGGTGGCGCATGAGCTTAAGGCTACCGTCACACCAGTTTGCATTACAGGCAATCAGAATATCCCCTCACGGAATTTCAAGCTCTCCGGCGGCCATATCAGAATACGCAAACTTCCTTCCCTCAGGCCTGAAACAGTTGCCGGCCTAACGCCATTTGCCTTAAAGACACAAGTACGCGACATAATAGTGGACGAAACCTCCAAAATGGATGCAATGCAGTGAACAGGAAAGTATCACGGTTTGACACGAACAAGGCTTGCTCATTTCTGGGCGTCGAAGACATACACCAGCTTCAAACCCGGCTTTTACGCAGGCATATGAAGTTCTGCAGAAAACATTCTCCTTATTATCGTAAACTGCTGGGAGATTTTGATTTTTCCGGTTTTCAAATCGAAGACCTGATAAAAGTGCCCACTACTGACAAATCAATCCTCTCAGAAAAGAACGATTTGTTCGTAGCTGTTCCGGAAGATGAGATCAGGGATATTTCCTTTTCTTCCGGTACAACCGGCGCCTCATGCCGCATAACCTACACCGAAAGCGACCTTGACAGGCTGGCCTATAACGATGCCATCGGTTTTGCCAGTTCCGGGATTGGCAGTGGCGACCGCGTTCTCCTCACCTGTACGATTGACCGCTGTTTTATTGCGGGGCTAGCCTATTATATGGGAGTACGCAGGCTCGGTGCTACCGCCATCCGCAACGGAATCAATTCGATTGAGAGCCATGCTGATATTATAACACAGCTGAAGCCAACCAGCATAGTTGGAGTCCCTTCCTTCTTGCGCCATCTCGGAATTTTCCTGAAAGAAAATAAAATCGATTCCAGCTGCGTCAAACGCCTG
>JANYBI010000603.1 GCA_025360875.1 Lentisphaerota bacterium | reverse complement strand
GCCGGCGTCCCGCCGGCAAAAACTTAGCCGGCAAGATGCCGGCGCTCCATTAGGGAAATTACTTAGCCTTAACCGACACATCCCCGCTGTGGAACTTTTGGATTTTGCCGTCTGACAGGAGAAGCACGAGAGAGCCGTCCTTTTCAAGGTCGCTGAACACTCCCTTGATTTCCTGTCCTGACTCCTGGACGAGTTCGATCTCTTTTCCCAGGAGAAGATTCTCTTTCTTCCATAAGGCGAAAATCTCTTCGGGATTTTCACATGCCGTCAGATAGGTTTTAAGGATATTATTCTGGAGAGAGTCCGCGAAAAGATCAATGTCGATGTGTTTTACAGTTTCCACAACCACAGATGTCCCGGGGAGATTGTTCGTTTCAAAAAAATCCTTGTCGACGTTCAGGTTTATTCCAATCCCGATGACAGCTCCATCTGTCTTGTTTGACCCTTCCGGACTGTGTGTTTCGGAAAGTATACCTGCGATCTTCAGGGATTTTACGAATACATCATTCGGCCATTTCAACCATATGGGAAGGGCGGGGGCATATTGCCTCAGCGTCCCCAGCGCCGAAAGTGCGCCAATGAAGGTCAGCTGTGCCGGATGCAGTTTTCTTTTTATGACGAAGCTCGCATAGATGTTTCCGGGTGGAGAAACCCATTTTCTTCCACGGCGTCCGCGTCCGGAACTCTGTTCCCTGGCAAGAATTAGCGTGCCGTCGTCAATCTTAGCGAAATTCGCAAGGGCATGCCGGTTCGTAGAATCGGTCTTGTCGAGGATTATGATTTTCTTTTTATTCATGTGTTCGCAAAATTCATCTGATATAATAAGAAACGTGTCGTCGCCCTGCAGGATAACTTGTATAATTTATGGTTTGTAGTTAAGCCAATATTGGCTGTGTTTAGAACAACAAAGAACACGCAATATTGCGTTAACTACTAACAAAAGTCAAAATCAACCTGAATCTCTATCGCTTAACCATGATTGGAGTCCAATAACAGCAACCTGTCCTACGGAATTAACTAATTGAAAAGAAATCTGTTCGTAGTAGCGCAATTTATTGCGCGTTCTAATAACGGCGAATAAATTCGCCTACTACAAACAGAATATTCACCCAACTTTCAACGGCTTCAGCGTCACCTTGAAATCGAATTTCTCAGGCTTGAGATAATACTGTGGCAGGACTCCTGGTCCACAGCTTGCAGTACCTATTCCTGTCTGCTTGTAATCGAGGTTCACTGTTATCTCATCATTTCTCGGGAGATCGGTCGTGTGTTTCGCCTTTGTCAGCTCCATGGTCGTAAAATAATGGGCGCTGAAATTGATCGTAGGGGCGCCGCTGATCTTAAAACCGTATCCGCGGAGATCGCAGAATGCGACCCATCGCACATCGCTCCTGTTGCCATTCTCCTGGGGATAGACATAAGGTGTATATAGCTCATCGACGCTCCTGCAGAAGAGGCCGACTTTACCGGCCATGCGCGTGTCAGGATAACTCTCTCCAGGTCCAAGCCCGAACCATTTCACTCTTGAGAAGTCCTTCGGGATCGCAAGCTGGAGCCCGATCCGCGGAATCATCGCCGGCCATTTGCCTTCAGGTTCGCCTCTGGTTTCGATAGTCATTTCGCCGTCGCCAGAGATAGTGTAAATGTATTCGCAGTTGAATGCGCGGTTGAATATTGGAGGAGCGATCTTGGATTTCACGGAAACCTGTATCGTAGAACTGTCGAGCTTCTTATATTCGAATCCGTCGGTACGGTGCTGCAGCCAGTGGAGTCCTGCATCTTTCCATTTGTGCTCAAATAGGCCGTTTTCGCCCCAGCCCAGCCTGTCATTGTCGGTGGGGGCGCGCCAGAAGTTCAGCTTCGGACCCTGGGAAATGATTTTCTGTCCCGAAAAATTATAACTTGATATTACTCCGCGAACGGAATCGAAAACAACAGAACAGTCATTTCCGGAAACTGTCAATGACGCCTTGGTCTCAGAGCAGCTTATTTTAGGAATGATTACCGCAGGCGCGGTGATTTCTTTTTCCCTGACAGGAATCTGGAACTGTCCCCAGGCGACTTCGTGCCCGGCTTTAGCCCAGTTCGTGTCGGCTGCGAGTGTTACCTTGACGTTCAGCCAGTATTCCTTGCCTGCAATAGGATTGGGCTTTGGGAAATCAACTGAGACGACCTTGCTTTTCCAAGCCGGTATTATCGGTGTTGGAATTGTTCCGGAAGAGATCTGGACGTCATCAGCTTCAACTGAGTAATCGAACTTGAGATGATCGAGTGAGCTGAAGTCATAACGGTTTGTCACCTTGAGTTTTCCGTTCCTCATGTCTTCGGCCTCAATAAGCACAGGTTCGATGACCTTCTTATATTCGATAAGACCGGGAGAAGGAGTGCGATCCGGGAAAATGAGCCCGTCTGTCACGAAGTTGCTGTCATTCGGTTCGTCTCCGAAATCGCCGCCATAGGCGAAGAATTCCCTGCCGTCGGCAGTCTTCTGCCTGATTCCATGGTCGATCCATTCCCAGATGAATCCGCCCTGGAGCGCCTTGTATTTGAACATGGCCGCCCAGTATTCCTTCAATCCGCCGGGACCGTTGCCCATGGCGTGCGCGTATTCGCAGAGGATCAGAGGTTTTCTTCCGGCGTATTCCTCTGGAAGAATATCTTTCCGGTCACCCCAGGTTTTCAGCGGCTCCTTGCCCTCGCCAAAGGAGCTTATCCAGTCGACGGTCGCATACATCCTGCTGTATACGTCGCAGGTTTCCGCGCGGAGATCCTGTTCGTAGTGGATGAGCCTGGTAGGATCGAGTTCGCGCGCAGCTGCCGCCATCGCCTTGTGGTTCTCACCGAACTGTGTCTCGTTTCCTAATGACCAGAAAATTACGCAGGGATGGTTCCTGTCGCGCATGACCATGCGTTCCATCCTGTCGACATGGCATTCCTTCCATTCGGGATCATTCGAGAGCTGGCCCCATTTGCCGATGACCTGGAAACCATGGCACTCCTGATCACACTCGTCGATCACATAAAGTCCGTATTGATCGCAGAGGTCCAGGAATCGCGGATCGTTCGGATAATGCGAAGTTCGCACGGCATTGATGTTGTGCTGTTTCATCAGGAGGACATCCTTCAGCATTGCGTCGTAAGGAACTGCACGCCCGAAATCCGGATGGTGGTCATGGCGGTTTACGCCTCTGAAGATGATCCTGGCGCCGTTGACGAGGAAGTTCCCGTTTTTCAGCTCGATTGTGCGGAACCCTACGTTCAAGGGAATCATTTCAAGGACAGCGCCCTTCGAATCCTTCAAAGTTACCAGAAGCTTGTACAGGGATGGATTTTCGGCGGTCCACTTCACGGGTTCTGCGACTTTCGCAGAAGACTCGAGGATTT
>JANYBI010000580.1 GCA_025360875.1 Lentisphaerota bacterium | reverse complement strand
AAAATCATCCTGTCCGGATATTTCCCGGCAAGTGCGCATGTGAATCCGCCCTTTCCACAGCCAATATCCAGTTCGTTGAATCTTTCCGTATCGATGTCCATACACTCGAAACAGTCAGTAAGAATGCATATATTGCCGATTTTTTTCATATGAGACATCATTGAAATTCTTTTTGAAGTCTGTATAATAGCTTCCTAATTCAATTAAGGTATTAAATGTTATCCAAAGTTCTGACAATTCTAAGGAAAATATCCAAGATCATCGCCGAAAACGATGATCAGGCGATGGTTTTGGACGAGATTGTGAAGGTACTGGCCAAGAACCTCGATACCGATGTCTGTTCCATTTATGTTTATGACGATGAGAAGAGTTGCCTGAATCTTTCTGCGACATACGGGCTTAACCGGGAACTGATCGGAAAGCTCAGGCTGAAGCCGGGAGAAGGAATAACCGGAGCTGCGTTCAAGACCGGCGAAATGATCAATGTTGCGGATGCCGAGGCCCATCCTAAGTTCAGATTCGTCAAAAACTCAGGCGAGGAGAAATATAAGTCTTTCCTTTCCATACCCCTGACGGTCAGCGGAAGATGTGTCGGCGTACTGAATCTCCAGAAGATCAGCGAGGTACCGTTCACACCTTCAATAGCGGATGTGGTGAGGTCTGTCTGCACACAGATAGCAAATCTCATCATCAGTTCGAAGATGCTGAAAGTGCTTGCCGAGCCGGACCAGGGGAATGCCGAACTCTCCAAGGTTAGGAAGCAGGTGGTGATCAGAGGCGTTTCCGCCAACGGCGGAATTGCCATGGGCACTGCCGTGATTTACGCAAAGCATGATTACTTTGCCGACATCAGGATAGAGAAGGAAGCCCATCCCGCCAAGGAACTGCTCCTCTTCGAGCACGCGCTTAAAATTGCAAAGAAGGAAACAGCCGATCTCTCCAGGAAGGCTCTCTCGCTCATATCGGAGGCGGACGCATCCATTTTCGATGTGCATCAGCTTTTCCTGGATGACAGGACGCTCATTGAAGGTGTAAGACAGAGGATCAATGAGGGCTATACCGTCGAGTCTGCAATAAAGCTGCTCAATGATGACTACCAGCAGAGGTTCAGCCGTCTGCAGGAGCAGATATTCCGCGAGAAGGCGATGGATCTCAAGGATGTCCTGCTGAGAATCCTCAAGATCATCATGTCTATCAGGAGCGGGGACGCCAGTTCGGAGGAGATTGTCGCCGATGCGCGGCAAATTGTCTTTACCGGCGAACTTCTGCCTTCGGATCTTTTCAGGATGCCCATAGACAGGATCAAGGGCATTGTCTGCGAGAAGGGCGGGGCGACCGCACATGTGGCCATCCTGGCGAAGGCGTTGAACATTCCGGCAATATTGGGTGCGAAGGATACGATGTCCAACGTAAGGGAGAATGATGAGGTCATCCTCGACTGCCATGCTGAGAATGTCTACATAAGGCCGGCTGAAAATGTGAAGAGCCATTTCAAGGATCTCATCCAGCTTTCAGCAAAGGAGTCCGAGACGGACTATTCCAATGAACCTTCGGTCACGGCTGATGGAAAAGAGATTTTCCTGCGCGGAAACATTTCGCTCATAAGCGAGACTTCGCTCCTGGAGAAATATGGCGCCAGGGGCATAGGTCTCTACAGGACGGAATTCCTTTTCATGATCAGGGAATACATGCCCTCCGAAGATGCGCAGTACCAGGTATATTCGAAAATATTCAAGGAGGTCAAGGGCGAGGAGGTGACCATCCGGGTGCTCGATATCGGAGCCGACAAGCCGCTGCCCTACCTGAATTTCTCCAAGGAGGACAACCCGGTCCTAGGATTGCGCGGCATCCGGGTGCTTCTTGCCAACAGGGATCTCATGAAAAACCAGCTGAGGGCTATCCTTCGCGCCGGTGTGAACGGCAGTCTCAGGATACTTTTCCCGATGATCTCCTGCGTGTCTGAAATTATCGAGGCGAAAAAGATCCTCGCCGAGGTCGAGACCGAACTCCATGCAAAGGACATACCGCACTCCGGCAATTACAAGGTAGGCATGATGCTTGAGGTGCCAGCGGCGATTTTTGCCCTCGATGATTTCCTTGAACATGTTGATTACATGAGCATCGGCACCAATGATCTCCTCCAATACACTTTTGCGGTGGACAGGGGCAATGAACTTGTCTCAGGACTCTTCAACCCTCTCCATCCGTCGTTCCTGAGAATGCTCAAGTTCATCACGAAGTCTTTTATCGGACGCCCTGACAAGAGCCTGGCGATGTGCGGTGAGATGTCGGCCAACATCTATGCGGCACCTTATCTTGTCGGTGCAGGCATAAGGGAGCTCAGCATGGCCCCGAAAAGCGTCCCGTCCGTGAGGAAGGTAATAAGGGCTTTTACCGTCGCTGAATGCGAGAACCTCCTTGAAAAGGCCGTATCCCTCCAGAATCCTGAAGCTGCCGAATGGCTGGTCAAGGAAGCGTTTTCAAGGAAAGGGCTTAAAAGCGTCTGACATCATGTCTTCGGAAACACCAGTCGTAAGGCTTCACCGTACTTTCTTCAAGAAGGATGGGACAAGGAAAACTGTACATCCATGGATCTTCTCATCCTCCATAAAATCTGTCGAAGGTGAGCCCGGTCCCGGAACCGTCGTGTCAGCATATGATGCAACCGGAAACTTCGTCGGCTATGGGCATTTCAGCCCTTCAAGCTCGATCAGGGTCAGGCTTCTTTCGACCGATATTAAAATCTATCCGGACGATGAGTGGTTCCGGCTGATGATTGAAAAATCCGTCGGGCGCAGGATTCCCATGCTGGGAAAACGCATCCGTTCCGATTCATGCCGACTTGTGTTTGGCGAGTCTGATGGCCTTCCCGGCCTGGTGATCGACAAGTACGGGGAATATCTTGCCGCGCAGTTTCTCACATGCGGCATGGACGGCATGAAGGGAAAGATTGCGAACTTCGCAATGGAGGCATCCGGCGCCAAATCACTGATAGACCGTTCGGACTGCGAACTTCGCAAACTCGAAGGGATTCCTGACTCAAACCCTTTCAGTGCAGGCGCAGCTGATGCCTTGCCGTCCTCCATTCTGATCAATGAAAACAATTTTAAATTCAACGTATCTCTCGCCGAGGGGCAGAAGACAGGATTCTTCATTGACCAGCGGGACAACAGGCTCGCCGCTTCCTCATTCATAAGGGCGGGAATGTCGGTACTCGACTGTTTCTCGTATACTGGCGCGTTTTCCATAAATGCGGCAGGAGCGGGAGCAGGCAGTCTCACACTCGTCGATGAGTCGCAGCCGGCGCTTGATATCGCCGAGGATAATTTCAAAATCAACGGCATGGAATCCGTAAAAAGGCAATACTTTTCCGGAAATGCATTCAAGATCCTCCGTGAATTCCGGGACAGGAACATGAGTTTTGATTTCATAATACTCGATCCGCCAAAGTTTGCCCCGACAAAGGCTTCGATCGACAAGGCTTCAAGGGCATACAAGGACATAAACCTCCTGGCGATGAAGCTTCTCAACGCCGGCGGATTCATCGCCACTTTTTCGTGTTCGTCGGGGATGGACAGGGAGAAGTTCCGTGAAATATTGTGCTGGGCCGCAGAGGATTCCGGAAAGGATTTCCAAATAGTCCACAGCTTCTCACAGCCTGCCGACCATCCTGTCGCATTGGACTTCCCCGAATCAGAATACCTCAAGGGATTCCTTCTGCGGATTATTTGAAAATCGCCTTAAATCGAGTAGATTCATAAATTACATGGAAACTCCAGACATCAAAAAAATCAGTTGTGTGGCCGCCGTCTATTCCGCCTGGGACAAGATGGAGAATCTGCTTTTCCGTCCATTTGATCTCCAGAAATGGTTCCTTCTCGGGTTTGCGGCCTGGCTGGCGAACCTCGGGAAAGGCGGGTTCGGCTCGGGTTTTTCCTTGCCGCAGAATCCGAATTTCCCAAAAGCAGGTGCGGGACAGGGTGGTGCAGGAAATCCATTCGGCGCTTTCAGGGATTTGTTCCATAGTGAGATTTTCTCGACAGCCCTGATCGTGCTGATATGCGCGGTAGTCCTTATGGTCATTGTCATTGCCATTGCAATTGCCATCGTTTTCCTCTGGGTAAGGTCCAGGGGGGCTTTTGTCTTTGTGTACGACCTTGTTACCGGAACTACTCTTCTCAGGCATCCCTGGGATAAATATTCCAGACAGGGCAACTCCCTTTTCCTGCTCAGGATAGTTGTCGGCATACTGGTTTTCCTTTCCATGATGCTATGTATCGGGCTCGCAATCCTGATGCTCTATCACTCAATTGCAAATTCTAAGCTTGACGCCATGGGGATAGGCGGGATAATATTCGGGGTCATGTCATTGCTTCTCCTCGTGCTTGCAGCGGTAATGATCGAGCTGTCAATTGAAGGTTTCATCATACCGATCATGTATGGGAAAATGGTGTCGTCCTGGGATGCCCTGTATGATTTCGCATCCCTTGTTAACCACCATCCCGCCGCTTTCATCCGCTATTACCTGATGTATTTCCTGCTCAGCGTATGCGCTACGACGGCGGTCGCCGTCTTCATACTTTCCACATGCTGTTTCTGCTGTATCGGGCTTATCATCCTCAGCCTCCCATACATTTGGGCGGTGGCAATGCTGCCAATCCTTGTCTTCTTCAGGTACTACAGCATCGACTTCCTGGGCCAGTTCGGACAGGAATACAGGATCATGCCGTAAACGACTTGGAAAAGAGGCCAGGTAGCGTTAGAATACCCGCTTGTTTTATTCGCTCAAAACCCCCGGATCATAAAAAGGTCATGTCCGATGCCGATATATGAGGAAAAGAAATTATCCAAACGGAAAAGCATCCTTTTCCTTGTCCTGGCTTTCCTCGTCATCTATATGCCGTTCCAGATCGGGCTCAGGGAGCTGAGATGGGATGAGGTGTATTATTCCCAGATGGCTCTCGAAATGAACCTGCTTAGACCGAACACTTTTGTGCATGGAGAAGTGATTTCCGCAAACTACCCTCTCTTCCCCTGGATTGTCGCACTTCTCTACAAGGCGGGCATCGGTCTTGAATTCGGGCTCAGGTTTGTTTCGATTATTTCCGTGTTCGCCATGATTGTAATTGTATGGGAGACTGCAAGGAGAGCTTTGAATCTTGAGGCCGCAGCTGTCGCGGCCTCGCTGCTGATGGGGTCGATGCTGGTCGTTGAAAAGACTCTGGACGGCTACCCGAACACCCTCGGTCTCCTGTTCGTATTCACCGGATGGATTGCCTGGTTCACTTACGGTCCCGCAAGGGGAATATGGGACAAGGCATGGCTGGCATCATTGATCTTCTGCGGACTGGCCTTCTATACGATCGGATGGTTCGGCGTATTCATTTTCTGTCTGCCTCTCGTTTTCATGCGGCGTCCCATGACCATATGGTCCAGACTGAGCAAACCGGGATTCTTCCTGGGGCTTGCGTGCCTGGCGTTTTTCATCCTCATATGGGGCATTCCGAGATGGATGACGGGTGCCGACATGCCTTTCAGGAACATTCCCATAAAGCCCGACAATTTCATGGACTACCTCAAGCATCTGGCAACCTTCCCGTTTGAATGCTGCATCCGCCTGTTCCCCCTCTCTCTCTTCGCATGGCCGGCCTTCTGCGCAGCCTATACGCCTCTTGACAGGAACCCTGTTTTCAGCAGGTTCCTGAAAACCATAACAGCATCACTGTTCTTTTTCCTGTGGCTTTATCCTTTCAGCGATCCCAGGGATTACATTATCCTGGCCCCTCCGCTTTCAATTCTTGCAGGAATAAATTATTGGCTTCTGGCGAGAAGACTCGGTTTCCAGCTCCACTACATCCTGAAGATTATCGCATATGCCGGTCTGGTATGCGCAATATTGACGATCCTGTTCTTTATTGTCCCAGTCTACTGGTGGAGCGATCTGTTCACGCTGAGCAGAGGCGCCGAATTCAGGAACAGCTATTTTATTCTGGGAATCAGCCAGGGGGTTGTGGCCCTTTTATTGCTCCTCTATATCATAAGGTCTGCTCCGTCAAGGTGCACCTTGTGGATCCATTCGCTCGGATTGTGCTGCGCCACCGCCATCCTCTACTGGGCAATTGTCTATCCTTACCAGAACTTTGAAAAACGGCAGAAGGAGCTGGCGATGCAGATCCGCGAGGCGATGGGTTCGGATTTCCATCCTGGGATGAAGATCTACAAGGAGGCCAATATCGGCCTTTATGCCCTTTGCTCCTATCTGCAATGCACAAGGCAGGACAGCTTTCCATGGGCATACAACTACGACAAGGTCAGGATCAGGAAGATCAAATCCTATAAGGAAATACAGGATCTCAAGGAGGTGGTTTTCATATTTAGCGATGATGTGCCGCTGCTCGGCAGGTCACCCACCAAGATACCGGTCAACGAGGAGAAGAAAATATACCTTTACAGGTTCAATCCCGCTGCTGGCGTGACTCCGGAAAAATGAAAAAACCATTGAACACATTATCTGAACCGGAAATGGTGGAATGGCTGAAGTCAGTTGGACAGCCAGGATACAGGAGCGCGCAGATATTCGACTGGCTATACAGGAAGTTCGCATCCGGCCCCGATGAAATGAAAAATCTTCCTTCCGCCCTGAAGAACGCGCTCCAGGAGAATTTTGTCCTTACGCAGTGCTCCGTGATAAAGACGCAGAAGGCGGATGACGGAACTTCCAAAATGCTCCTTGAGTTCTCCGATGGGGAATGTGTCGAGTCCGTCATAATACCCTCGAAAGACAGGACGACCTTCTGTCTCAGTTCTCAGATAGGTTGCCCGGTCGGATGCTTCTTCTGCGCCAGCGGAGAGGGAGGGTTTGTCAGGAACCTGGACGCCTCGGAAATACTTGATGAGTTCTTTACGTGCTGCAGGAGCATCGGACGGCTGCCTGACAATATAGTCTTCATGGGCACGGGCGAACCCCTGATGAACTACAGCAACCTCATATCGGCGCTCGATATCATCTGCGGTGAGAAGCAGGTCGGGATGTCCCCCCGCCGGACAACTGTCTCTACGAGCGGGTTTGTTCCGGGAATCCGGAAGTTCGCCGACGAAGGCAGACCCTGGAATCTGGCGGTTTCCCTCCATTCCCCGACCGACGAGGGACGTGCGCGCCTCATACCGGACAAGCACAGGTATCCGATACACGAGATCTGCGAGGCCTGCAGGTATTATTTCAAGGTTACAGGCCGTATTGTGACTTTCGAGTATGCCCTCATAAAAGGGCTGAATGACAGCCATGACGATGTTCTGAAACTGGCTGAAATCGTCAGTTCCTGTTCTGCAAAAGTGAACCTGATACCCTTCAATGCCGTGGAAAAATCTGGTTTTTCGAGGCCTGACAGGTCAAAAATCATCGAATTCGAGAGTACATTGAGGAGCAACAGGATCCCTGTTACTGTCCGGATTGAAAAAGGTGACAACATAAATGCAGCTTGCGGTCAGTTGCGCGTATCGCATTTGAAAAAGGAAGGGAAATGACAATGAAGGATCTCATAACGAAATTACTTGTGGAGATCGGCGAGGATCCGGAACGTCCGGGGCTCAAGCACACGCCGATGAGGGTTGAGAAAAGCATGCAGTTCCTCACGAATGGCTATAGGCAGGATGTCAAAAAACTGATAAACAATGCCATTTACGAGGAGGAATGCAATGACATGGTCATTGTGAAGAACATCGAGTTCTACAGCATGTGCGAACATCATATGCTGCCTTTCTATGGCAAGTGCCATATCGGCTACATACCGGACGGGAAGATATTCGGAGTGAGCAAGCTCGCGAGGATCGTAGACTGCTTCGCCAGGCGCCTCCAGCTCCAGGAAAGGCTCACGCGCCAGATCGCCAATACCATCCTTGAATCGATAAAGCCCGAAGGTGTGGGCGTCGTCATGGAAGCCCAGCATATGTGCATGAGGATGCGAGGCGTTGAAAAACAGGAATCGCTGATGGTCACTTCCGCCATGCTCGGAAGTTTCAGGAAGGAACAGTCCACCAGGATGGAATTTTTGAACCTGATAAGAGGATAAATATTTCCCCGAGGGAGAACTCCCTCGGGGAAATATTTATAAAGGTCTGATTTTCATGAAAATTGTAATCCAGAGAGTCGTTTCGGCCTCTGTCGAGATTGAAGGCAGCATCGCCGGCAATATAGGAAGAGGATTCCTGGTCTTGCTGGGCATCACCCATGCCGATACCGACAAAGATGCCATATTCCTCGCTGAAAAATGTGTTAACATGAGGATATTCGAGGACAAGGATGGCAAGATGAACCTTTCCCTTCTCGATGTGAAAGGCGAAATCATGGTGGTTTCACAGTTCACCCTTTATGCTGATGCGGCAAAGGGAAGGAGACCGAGTTTTACTGAGGCGGCCTATCCTGCCATAGCCGTGCCGCTCTATGAGAAGTTCATCAGCGAACTTCGCAAATCAAAGCTCAAAGTCGAGACCGGCAGGTTCGGCGCTGACATGAATGTGAGCCTCTGCAACCAGGGGCCGGTGACTATAATATTGGAAAGTAAATGTAGCACAGGCATCTTTCCTGTGTAATTTAAAAAGGAGAAATTCTCATGAAAGATCCCGTGCCGTCCGGAAAAATGATAAGTTCCCGATACAATGAGGCGAAGGAGATCTACGCCTCTCTTGGTGTTGACACCGAAAAAGCCATGAAGACTTTGGCTTCCGTCAAGATTTCAATGCACTGCTGGCAGGGTGATGATGTCGGCGGGTTCGAGGTGAATGAGACCGGGCTTACAGGCGGAATCATGGCTACCGGAAATTATCCGGGCAGGGCAAGGAACGCCGATGAATTGAGAAAGGATGCGGAAAAGGCGTTTTCAATGATTCCGGGCAAGCAGCGCTTCAACCTCCATGCGATCTATCTCGAGAGCAAGGGGAAATTCGTTGACAGGGACAATGTCTCCGCCGAACATTTCTCGCGATGGATCGACTGGGCGCAGGAGCAGGGGATCGGTCTCGATTTCAACCCCACATTCTTTTCACATCCCAAATCATCTTCCGGCCTGACTTTGTCAAATCCTGACAGTTCCATAAGGAAATTCTGGATTGAACACGGAATCAGATCCCGCGAAATAGCCGCGGTATTTTCAAGGAAACTGAAGAGTGTCTGCGTGAACAACGTCTGGATACCTGACGGCATGAAGGATTTTCCGGCCGACAGGCTTGGACCGCGCGAGAGGCTTGTAGATTCCCTGGATGCGATTTTCAAGGCGAAGGTGAATGGCAATGTGAAAGACGCAGTTGAAGGAAAGCTCTTCGGAATCGGCAGCGAGGAATATGTCGTCGGCAGCAATGAATTCTATCTGGCATACTCAATGTCGCGGAAGAAGCTTGTCTGCATGGACATGGGGCACTACCATCCCACCGAAGCCATAAATGACAAGATCTCGGCGGTTCTTCCGTTCGTGCCGGAACTTCTCATCCATGTCAGCAGGCCTATCCGGTGGGATTCGGATCATGTCGTCATAATGAATGATGATCTTCTGAATCTCGCGAAGGAGATAATCAGGTGCGACGCGCTTGGGAAGGTCTATCTGTCGACTGATTTCTTTGATGCGAGCATCAACCGGATCGGTGCCTGGGTCATCGGGATGAGAAGCCTCCAGAAGGCTCTGCTCTTCGCTCTTCTTGAACCTTCCGATACTCTCAGGAAGTTCGAGCTTGCCGGCAGGAACGCTGAAAAACTGGCCCTTTCAGAGGAGCTCAGGACCCTTCCTCTCGGAGATGTCTGGAACTGCTTCTGCGAATCCAAGTCTGTGCCTGTCGGGACAGCCTGGATCAGCGAGCTCGAGAAATACGAGAAGGAAGTCCTCTCGAAAAGGAAATAAATTTTCCTGCGGAAAATATATATGAAGGGCTTCACCCCGCTCCTTGGAGCACAAGTTTTAGCTTGTTTTTTATAGTGAAAGAAGATAATGGCAAACTGAAGTTTGTATTCCAACGATTTGACATGCAATACCACTCGTTGGAGTTCAAGCTTTAGCTTGCGTATTAATTTATTCTCCTAGGTGTTTGTATGTATAACTGGCGAAAAATGAATGCGGAGCAGAGAGAATCAATCCTGTCTTTGCGGAAGTTACAGAAAAGTCCATGGCATAGTCCCCCGCATGCCCAAGATGAAAAGGAGAGATTTCATATTACAGCTTCATGTTTTGAACATGCGCATTGGATTGGGAAAACACCTGCCAGAATAAGTGAGTTTGAGTCTGAGCTCCTGGATACTCTCAACGGTTCAAGCGTTAAAATCTACGCATGGGTGGTTCTTCCGAATCATTATCATGTCCTTGTCAAAACAGATGATCTTGAGAAGGTATTGAAATCGCTTTTCCAGCTTCATGGACGCAGTTCTTTCCGCTGGAATGGCGAGGATGATGAACGGGGCAGGAAAAACTGGTTTAACGCCCTAGAGCATGGGATAAAGTCAGATCGGCATTTCTTCGCAACAATCAATTACATCCTCAATAATCCAGTAAAGCATGAATATGTGAAACGTTGGCGTGACTGGCCCTTCTCAAGTGCAAAACAGTATCTTGAAGATGTAGGAAGAAAAGAGGCCTTGAGAAGATGGAAGGAATATGACATCAAGAGAATGGGCGCATGGGATGTGTAGAACGGAAGGAACAAATGAATAATACGCAAGCTAAAGCTTGTACTCCAACATTTAAATTGTCATCAGCGGGGTGATCGGGGAAATGTCGTTGGAGTACAAGCTTTAGCTTGGGATTTTTATCTTGATTAGGAAAGTGAAGACATCCTGAAGTTTACCTGCCGCAGGCAGCGCCTACGGCGACCAGGGGCTGGACTCCAACTATTGGACATGCAATACTATAAGGTTGAGCTCGGGCTATAATTATACCGCTCGTTGAAGTACAAACTTTAGCTTGCGTATTGGATTTATTAATATGAATACAACAGATTTAACAAAGCTTCTTCAACCCCTACCTCTTCCCGGGGGGAAATCCATTCCCTCCCGTATTCTCCCCGGACCGATGGAAGGGATCATGACCGCCGACTATTGCAAAATCATGATGGAGTTCGACCTCCTGCCAATATGGATCACTCCTTTCATCCGGATATCCCATAGCACTCCGCGTAAAAGGAAGCTGGATGAAAAGATCTCGCATTTCCGCCCGATTCCAATCATTGCGCAGATCATGGGGACATACCGTGAACATCTTGCAAGGACCGCAGGCATATTGTCAGGTCTGGACGGAGTGATTGGCGTGGAGCTGAACTGCGCATGCTCAAGCAATACTGTCATCCGCAGCGGAGCCGGAAGCGCCCTGCTGCGTAAACCCGAGTGGATCAGGGATACGCTCCTTGCTATGCGTGATGCTTCAAGAGGTGTTGGCGGAATTGGTGTCAAGATACGCAGCGGTTTT
>JANYBI010000553.1 GCA_025360875.1 Lentisphaerota bacterium | reverse complement strand
AAGAACACCTAAGAAACCCAATTCGGCTTTGAGAAAGATCGCCAGAGTCAGGCTTACGAATGGAGAAGAAGTCACAGCCTACATTGGCGGAGAAGGGCACAATCTCCAGGAACATTCAGTTGTTCTGGTCAAGGGCGGTCGTGTCCGCGATCTTCCAGGAGTAAGGTATCACATCGTACGTGGAACTCTTGACTGCCTCGGAGTTGATAAACGCAAGCAGGCGCGTTCACAGTACGGTGCAAAGAAAGCCAAATAAGGACTGCAGAGTATTTTTGATGAACTTCAAAGCTGTCGTCATTCCGCGTAGGGATGCCGATAGTTTTTTTGATTAAACTATAACATCAGGAAGAGGAAAATGAGAAGACATAGAGCTGCAAAACGAGTCCTTACGCCGGACGTAAAATACAACAGCGAGCTTGTTGCACGTCTCATCAATACGATCATGATAAGCGGTAAGAAATCGACCGCCCAGAGGATCGTATATGATGCATTCACCGCAATAAAGCTGAAGAAAAAGGAAATGGAGCCCCTCGAGATTTTCCTCCAGGCCCTTGAAAACGTCAAGCCGCGCCTTGAAGTGAAAAGCCGTCGAGTCGGCGGTGCTACATACCAGGTTCCCGTAGAAATTAATCCGGAACGGCAGGTAGCCATCGGACTGCGCTGGATTGTCAACTATGCAAAGGGAAGAAAAGGTCAGTCCATGAAAAACGCTCTTGGATATGAAATTCTCGATGCTTTCGACAATACTGGCTCAGCAGTGAAGAAGAAGGAAGACACACACAAAATGGCGCAGGCCAACAAGGCTTTTGCCCATTATAAATGGTAATTTTTTTATTTAAGGTTCTTTGACATCTTATGCTCAATAATACGAAAAAGGAATACAAGGAGGCCCCTGGCCGGACGGTTCCGCTCGCAAGGGTGAGGAATATCGGTATCATGGCCCACATTGACGCAGGAAAAACCACCGTCAGTGAACGAATACTCTACTACACAGGTAAAAACTACAAGATGGGTGAAGTCCATGAGGGCACAGCCACAATGGACTGGATGATCCAGGAACAGGAAAGAGGCATCACCATCACCTCCGCCGCCACCACATGCATCTGGAAAGAGCATAAGATAAACCTGATTGACACCCCCGGACATGTCGATTTTACCGCCGAAGTTGAAAGATCACTGCGCGTCCTCGATGGAGCAGTCGCAGTCTTCTGCGCAGTCGGAGGTGTCCAGCCGCAGTCCGAAACAGTCTGGCGCCAATCCAAAAAATACAAGGTTCCAATCATCGCCTTCGTCAATAAGATGGACAGGACGGGCGCTGATTTCCAGAAGGTCGTCGACGACATCCACGACAAGCTCGGTGCAACTGCAGTCCCGCTTCAGCTGCCCATTGGAAAAGAAGAGTCATTTGTCGGAGTCATCGATGTTCTTGAGAAAAAAGCCCTTATCTTCGATGAAGAATCCATGGGCGCAAAAATTATCGAACAGGAAATCCCCGAAAATCTCAAAGCCCAGGCGGAGCAGGCATATAAATACATCGTTGAATGCCTCGCCGAGGTCGATGAACAGATCATGGGAATGTTCCTTGAAGACAAGAAGCCTGATGTCGCTACGATAAAACAGGCCATAAGGCGCATGGTCATCTCAAGCGACATTGTCCCAATCGTCTGCGGCTCGGCCTTCAAATACAAGGGCGTACAGCCCATGCTCGACAGCGTTGTCGCATATCTCCCCTCCCCGGTCGACGTATGGGAGATAAAAGGCACGGATCCGAAAACTGAACAGCCGATGGAACGGCATGTAGGAGATACTGAACCCTTCTCAGCCCTCGCATTCAAGATCATGAACGACCCATATGTCGGCAAGCTTACATTCTTCAGAGTTTATTCCGGCTCCATCAAAAAGGGCGAATCAGTTTTCAGCCCCAGGACAAGGAGACGTGAAAGACTTGGCAGGATTCTCCAGATGCATGCCAACCACAGGAGCGATCTGGACGAAGTATTCAGCGGAGACATCGCTGCGGCCGTCGGTCTCAGGAACGTAACCACCGGCGATACCCTCTGCTCGGAAAACGACCAGATAATACTTGAATCAATGAATTTCCCTGAACCTGTAATATCAATGGCTGTTGAACCAAAGACATCAGGCGACCGTGACAAGCTCTATGGCGCCCTCGGTGCACTCTCCGAAGAGGATCCCACGTTCAGGATCAAGACAGACGAAGAGACAGGCCAGACAATTATTTCAGGAATGGGCGAACTCCATCTCGACATCATCCGCGACAGGCTTCTCAGGGAATTCAAAGTCGAAGCCAACACCGGAAAACCTGAAGTCGCATACAGGGAGACGATCACCAAGCCTGCCGAATCAAACACCAAATTCGTGCGCCAGTCCGGCGGACGCGGACAGTATGGCCATGTCATCATCAACATGGAACCGAAACCACGCGGTTATGGCGTCATAATTGAAAACAAGGTTGTAGGCGGAAGAATTCCCAAGGAGTATATCAAGCCGATCGAGAAAGGTCTTCTTGAAGCCTCCACTACTGGCATTCTCGCCGGATATCCCGTAGTCGACGTCCATGTCCAGATCCTTGATGGTTCATATCATCCTGTCGACTCATCGGAATTCGCATTTAAGATAGCCGCTTCAATGGCATTCAAGGACGCATGTAAAAAGGCGGCCATGATAATTCTTGAGCCCATCATGAAGGTGGAAATCACTACGCCTGATGAAAACATGGGTGATGTCATAGGTGACACTTCAAGCCGCAGAGGACAGATTATCGAGGTGGAGACAAAGGGCAACACGACAAAAATCCTGGCCCACTCGCCGCTGTCCGAACTTTTCGGATATGCCACTGCCATACGCTCTCTGTCAAAAGGGAGAGCTTCATATTCAATGGAACCTTCTCATTTCGAAAGGGTGCCAACCGAGTTACAAAAACAAATTGTTGAAAAGGAAAATAAAAAATGAGCGCAGCAACAGCAAGCAAACAGACAATTCGGATCAAACTGCAGGCTTTTGATCATCGTATTTTGGATCAGTCTGTGGCGGAGATCGTGAATACCGTGCGCAGGACCGGCGCGTTGATAGCGGGACCGATTCCGCTGCCGACCAGAATTGAACGCTTCACCGTGAACCGTTCGCCGCACTGCGACAAGAAATCAATGGATCAGTTTGAAATCAGGACCCATAAACGCCTGATGGACATCATCAATCCGACTGCAAAGACGGTGGATGAGCTCAAGAAGCTCAACCTCCCGGCAGGCGTTGACATCTCCATCAAGATAGGGTCCTGAAGGCACCTCTGCACCAATAAAGGGCACGTGTCTCTAATACAAGGAGAAGAATGAAAGGTATCATTGCAAAAAAACTCGGCATGACCCAGGTCTATGACGAAAACGGCGTACTCGTTCCAGTCACCGTTCTCCAGGCCGGCCCATGCACCGTAATGGAAGTGAAAACCAAGGCGAAAAACGGCTACTCGGCAATCCAGCTCGGGTTCGGAGCCAGGAAAGCGAAAAACGCCGGCAAGGCTATGGTAGGCCGTGCGCAAAAGGCGGGTATGGAGGGGAATCCGCATTCGGATTTCTTTGAGATCCGCGATCCGGACAAGGAACTCAATATTGGCGAGATGATCAAGGCTGACATCTTTGCCGTGAAGGAATATGTCGATGTGAACGGAGTCGTCAAGGGGAAAGGATTCCAGGGTGTCGTCAGACGCTTTAACTTCAGAGGCGGACGAGCAGGCCACGGCGGCGGCTGGACCA
>JANYBI010000545.1 GCA_025360875.1 Lentisphaerota bacterium | reverse complement strand
TCTGAAATACGGATATCTTTTTGGAGATTACGTAAAGGGGGGAATTTTGCCTTACTCGCTTGAAGAACCGGACGTGCTAGGTCTGCTCAAGAATAATCTGGAAAAAATAATCTACAAGGATATTCCATCAGTCGCCAAGGTGACCATGGATGAGTTGCATCTTATTGAAAAAGCGGTGAAATTCATAGGAAGATCCCCTGTTGACGGGATCAATTGCAGCTCGGTGTCGCAGAATCTTGGAATTACAAAATATAAGGCGGAGTCCTATTTGAAACTTCTTGAAAAGGCCTTTGTCCTAAATATGATTTTTCCTGAGGGTACAAATGTCCTGAAGGAACCAAAGGTGCTGATGTGCCTTCCCTATAGGCTTCTCTATTCCGACCATGAAACCTGCATTGGAGCGCTTCGCGAGGATTTCTTCGTGGAATCGATGAAGATGAGAAGGTTGGAATTCAGCTATCTTAAGACCAACCGCGGTGCCAAAACCCCCGATTTTCTTGTTGCAGAAAATGACAGGAGGACGGTTGTTGAAGTAGGTGGAAAAAACAAAGGGCACGGGCAGTTCAAAAACATCTCCTGTGACCGTAAGATGATTCTTGTGGATTCGGATTCCTTTTCAGGCATCAGAAAACCATTGTTCCTAATAGGATATGTTTGATATATGCGGAAATAGGCGTTTTTTGCCTTACTCGGCCCTGAGGACTTCGATTGGATTCTGCTGGGCGGCTTTCCAGGCGGGATAGGTTCCAAAAATTATTCCGACCAGCCCGGATATTATCAGCGACAGTGCAAAGCTCCAGAATGTGTAGACGGTAGGCCATTCAGCATACTGTGTAACTGATTCGGAAATTCCGACACCCATCGCAATGCCAATCGCCCCGCCGAGAACTGTCAGGAAGACCGTTTCTATAAGGAACTGTGTGAGTATGTCACGTTTCTTCGCGCCAAGCGCTCTTCGCGTGCCTATCTCCTTGCGGCGCTCATAGACATTTGCAAGCATGATGTTCATGATCCCGACTCCTCCCACAAGCAGGGAAATTCCGGCGATGGAGCCCATGATAACTGTAAAGATGTTCTGGGTCTGCTCCTTCTGTTTCAGCAGTTCGAACGGGACTATGATCCCCCAGTCTTTCTCCTTCTGGTGCGTCTTGTCCATGTAGCCCTTAATCCTTTTCGCCGTATCGTCTATGAAGGCCACATCTGAGACTTTCACGATGAAGACATCATGTTCAATATGGGTGATCGTCATGTTGCGCCGCCCCTGTCCCTGGTAGGCGTTCTTCCCGAAGAGGTTTTCCGAAGTGGCTTTGGAAATGATGATCATGTCGTTCGGTCCGTTGATTTCGGGAAACTGGGTGCCAAGCCTGTTCTCGATTATTCCTACCACCTCGAATATGGAGTTCTCAATCCTTATCATGCTGCCGACGACCCCTTCCTTGCCGATTACAAAGAGGTTTCTCTTGACATCTTTTCCGATCACGCAGGCGTTTGTGGTGTTTTTCTCGTCGAGCCTGTTGAGCCATCTCCCTTCAATCAGGACGGATTTGGAATCTTCAAGGAAACTCGGGTCGGCCGATACCAGCAGTATGTCCAGGCGCGTCATGCCTTTTAGGATTTTCTTCCTGGAATTGCGGATGGAGGTGATCCTGTCGACATTTTCAAACTTCTTCAGATTTGCCAAATCAACTTCATCGAGGCCATAGTCCTCAGTTGTTCCGCCCTGCGTCGTCGAACTGTCATTTTTCCCGGTGAGCGGCGGCTTCTTGCTGTATAGGATGATCTTGTCTATGCCCATGGCCTCGATCTGGGCCAGCGACTGCCGTTTCGCACCTTCCGATATTGCGAGCATGGAGATGACGCTGCCTACGCCGAATATGATGCCCAGGGACGTCAGGGACGACCTGATCTTGTGAAGGAGCAGATTATGGAAGGACATTCTGAATAGGTCATTTATGAGCATAAATTATTAAAATCTTCCCTTAATTTTCAATAACCAATATCCAACAAGGAATTTCCAATGACCAAGTGAAATAGGAATTGTATTATTTACCTTCATGATTGGACATTCCTTGTTCGTTATTGGATATTCAGTTTGCATCTATATTGCCTTGAACTCCTCTTCGCCAACGACCCTTCCGTCCCGCAGGTAGATGACCCTTTCGAAATTCGATTTCAGCTCGGGGTTGTGTGTCACCATCAGGATGGTCGCGTTCTTCTCCTTGTGCAGTTGCCTGAAAAGCTCCATTATCTCAGCGCTTGTCTTTTCGTCGAGGTTGCCGGTCGGCTCATCCGCCAGCAGGAAAGAGGGATTGTTGCTTAAGGCGCGCGCTACTGCGACCCTCTGGCATTCGCCGCCGGAAAGTTCGGTCGGCCGGTGCTTGAGCCTGTGCCCCAGCTTTACCTTGTCAGCCAGTTCGGAAGATATCCTGTTGCGTTCATGCCTGTGCACTCCGGCATAGACCAATGGCACCTCGATGTTCTGCTGCACGTTGAGATGCGGAAAAAGATTGAAGCTCTGGAATATGAAACCTATGCAGGAATTCCTGAGTTCAGCCAGCCGGTTGTCAGAGAGCCGGCTCACCTCCCTGTCTATCAGGAAATATTTCCCTTCCGTCGGTACGTCGAGAAGCCCGAGCAGGTTCAGGAGCGTGGACTT
>JANYBI010000538.1 GCA_025360875.1 Lentisphaerota bacterium | reverse complement strand
TCTTTTTTTTAGCCATTGTCGCGGTGATGGAAAGGTTTAGAACTTACGGAGGCAGGTAAACTCGTTCTTGAAGTTAGGACAAAATCCGGTCTATTGTGTACTGTGCTCTTTGAAAATATTACGTTTTCGGTCAGGCACTAGCTATGGGATGATAGTGATTTTATTTCACTTTCGGAGAGCGCATCATGATATTCCAGCGTGAGCGTGGTACTTTTTACATTCAACCCCTTGATTATTTTTTTTGTTTAGTGTAGAATAGAAGACAGGTTGCTTCAATAGGCGGCATGATGGCAGCATTAAAATGGGGGTTGATATGAAGAAAGCGCGCGGGTTTACACTAATCGAACTTCTGGTTGTCATTGCTATAATCGCAATTCTTGCCGGCATGCTCCTTCCGGCGCTCAGCCAGGCACGTGAGAAGGCACGGCGTATCAGCTGCATGGTCAATCTCAAGCAGATCGGCCTGTCCATCCGCATGTACGCAACCGAAAACAGGGAGTACTATCCGAACAAGTCGGGAAGATCCGGTTTCGAAATGCTGCGTATGAACGGATACATAGAGAAGCTTGCGATATTCACATGCCCATCTACAACGGATTTCATTGACGAAGGAAGTAATCTGTCAACATCAAATGTGTCGTATATGTATGCCTGTCTCATGAAGGAAAGCTCCTCAACCGACAGCGGAGTTTCAATCGACAGGAACCCCAATCATGTAAAATACGGGAATGTGCTGTTCAGCGACAGCCATACGTCCGGATTTGCTGGGATTTCCTGGTCTGCTGGAAATGTAGGAAGTTCCTCTTTCGTCTGGTGAAAAACCGGCTCACATATTTATTACTTCTTTGTGAAAGAAGCATGCCGAAAGGTGGTCCCCCTTATCATTCACCGGAAGAAGTCCGGGAATTTCCACTTTGCATTTCTCTCTTGCCAATGGGCATCTTGGATGGAAAGGGCATCCCGGCGGTGGATTTATGGGCGAGGGTACGTCTCCGGGCAGGATTATACGGGATTTCTTAGTGACGGGATCCAGGACTGGAACAGCCGATAGGAGAGCCTTGGTGTAAGGATGTCGTGGATTCCCCGTAACTTCAGCGCTCAGTCCGCTTTCGACAATTTTTCCCAGATACATCACCATTATCCTGCGGCTTATGTGTTCCACTACAGCTAAGTCATGGGCGATGAAAAGGAATGCGACATTTGTCTTTTTCTGAATCTCGATCAGAAGGTTGATGATCTGGGCCTGTACACTGACATCCAGGGCGGATACCGGTTCATCAGCGACAATAAGCTTAGGCTCGACAGCCAGAGCCCTGGCTATTCCGATCCTCTGGCGCTGTCCGCCGCTGAACTGATGAGGATATCGGTGCATCTGTTCGGCGCTCAATCCGACCATTTCCAGAAGTTCGACAATTCTCCTGGTGCGAGGCTCCCTGGTGAGCACGGTATGGATCGAAAGCACCTCGTCAAGGGCGCTAAATATCGTCATCCTGGGGTTAAGCGAACCGTAAGGATCCTGGAAGATCATCTGGAAGGCGCTCCGGTCCCTCCTGAGTTCCCGGCCTTTCAGCGAAGTAATGTCCTTGCCATCAAGTAATACCTTTCCACCTGAATGCTTTTCAAGCCTTATGATTGTCCTTCCCAGAGTGCTCTTCCCGCAGCCGCTTTCACCGACGAGGCCAAGGGTTTCGCCAACCTCAAGATCAAAGGAGACATCATCGACGGCACGCAGATATTTCGCCGGGCTGAACCAGGAACCTCTTACGCGGTAGTAAGTCTTCAGATTTTCTACTTTGAGTAATGGCATCTGCAGAAATGGCCCTTTCGCTTCTCGGAAATTTCTGGAACAGTTGAAATGCAGAGTTCCTGCTTGTCCGCCGTGAGACTGTCGGCAAGCTGGCAGCGCCCGAAGAATCTGCACCCTTTCGGATAATTCGCAGGAGATGGCACATTGCCGGGAATAGTTGCCAGCTTTTCCGACTGGTGGCGGAGTTTCGGAACCGCAGAGATCAATGCCCGCGTATAGGGATGCAGTGGCTCCACCAGGATTGTTTTCGCATTGGCGGTTTCGACCACGTGTCCGGCATACATTACAACTACCCTGTCAGCCATGTCGGCGACTATTCCAAGATTGTGCGTCACAAGGATTATAGACATGCCTGTCTGGTTGCGGATCTCGCGCAGAAGCTCTAGTATCTGCGCCTGTATTGTCACATCCAGCGCCGTAGTAGGTTCGTCTGCAACTAGGAGATCAGGTTTGCTTGCCAATGCCATGGCGATCATTATTCTCTGCTGCATTCCCCCGCTGAGCTCATGCGGATAGCATTTCATCTTCTGTTCCGGTTCGGGAATGCCGACCTGCCTCAATACAGATACGGTTTCCTCTATGACTTTGATGCTGTCATCCGTGTCGCCCCTGAGAAGTATCGATTCCGCTATCTGGTCTCCAACCCTGAAGACAGGGTTAAGGGAGGCTGACGGCTCCTGGAAAATGTATGAGATCCTATGTCTGCGGAATTCACGCAGGTTTTTCTTGTCCAGTTTGAGGACATCATATTTTCTGTCCGCATGGTTGAATGTTATCGATCCCGAGGAATAGACGCCGGGCGGTGCGGGGACAAGTCTGGCAAGCGCCATGCAGGATACGCTTTTGCCGCAGCCGCTTTCACCTACCAGTGCAAGTATTTCGCCTTTCTCCACGGAGAAAGAGGCATTTGAGACCGCGGGCAATTTTCTTCCTTCGACAAGGAAGTCGACTGAAAGGTCTTTTACGTCCAACATCGCCATTTAGGGCAAATTCCGTATTTGAAAATTATGGTTTTGTTTGTCAATTGAAAAAAATAGGCGCGGATTTTAGAAATACGAATTAAAAAATGGCTTATTATTGTCTTTAAGTAGAATTTTCGAGTAACGACGTTATTTTAGGAAAATATTTTCAATAAAACAAGACTGGTCCATTTATTAATGAAAAATGTTGTTGTGACAGGCAGGGGGCTTATAACACCTCTGGGTAATGGCCTTGATGTAAATGAGGAAGCCTTGAAAAACGGAAGATCAGGCGTGGTTTTTGTGCCTGAATGGAAGGAGATCGGGTTGGAAAGCCATGTGGCTGGACTC
>JANYBI010000459.1 GCA_025360875.1 Lentisphaerota bacterium | reverse complement strand
AAAACTGACGCAGTACAAGTTTTATCTAAAATATTCCTTGGGCTTCTTGACATTTAGTCTACAATAAAATATTCTATATCTAGACTAAGTACGACTGGCATAAGGATAAACATGAAAACATATTTCATATAGGAGAACTGTCATGTCGAAACAACTGATTTTCCCAGCCCCGCTTACTGTCGACTACGAAGAACATACCCTGCCGGCGCCCGGTCCAGGGCAAATCCTTACAAAGGCCATTGTCTCCGGAATCAGCCACGGGACCGAAATGGTCTCATACCTTGGCAAGGGCCCGTTCATGGACATGAAGATGATCGAGGGACGTTTCTTTGTCCCAAAGGAATCCGGCGATCCCAGCAACTATCCGTTCCGCTATGCGGGATATGACATGATCTCAGAGGTTACGGCAGTGGGGCAGGGCGTTGCGAACTTCGCACCTGGCGACCGGGTGTTTTCACCGACCCCGCACCGCACGGAATGCATGCTTGGCGCGGCCGACTGCGAAGTCATGAAGCTCTCGCCTGGTATGCTGCCCGAGGATGCCATAATGCTCAGCCTGGCTACTGTTGCTTTCACCGGAGTGCAGGATGCGGAGATCAAGCTTGGCGATGTGGTGGTGGTGTTTGGTGGCGGCATAGTTGGTCAGCTGGCGGTGGAACTGGCGTGGTTGCGCGGTGCCTCGAGAGTGTTCATGGTTGAACCGAATGCCGGCAGGCGTGCGATGGCCGAGGCCAGAAGCGCGGTGGAGACCATTGACCCGCTGGTATCGCATCCCGGCGCGCAGATTTACGCGTTCAACGGCAAGCGTTATCCGGATGTGGTGCTCGAATGTTCCGGCTCGGTCAAAGGGTTGCAGTCAGCCATTTCCGCCAGCGGTATCGCAGGCACCGTGATCGCTGTCGGATACTACGCATCTCCCGCAACCGACCTGATGCTCGGTGCGGAGTTCATCACCAACCGGGTCACGGTCAAGGCGTCCATGAACGTCTGGAACTGTCCGAGCCGCTGGCCGCAGCAATGGGACAGGGCCCGCAATCTGCGTACCGTACTCGCCCTGATCGAAAAAGGGAAACTGGACTTCAGCGGCTTCGTGTCGATGCGCGTCCCTTTCATGGAAGCCAAGCGCGCCTATGAAGCCATCCGGACCGATCCGTCGCATATGAAAGTGGTACTTACCTATTGACAATAACTATTGGAATTCCATAGGAATATTTATGGACAGATCTGTAACTGTGAAATGGGATCGCAGAAAAAATATTCCGGTTATCGCCGAGGCTGATGTGGCCGTGATCGGCGGCGGCCCCGGCGGAATAGGTGCGGCGACAATGGCGGCCCGGGAAGGTGTCCGTGTGCTGCTAGTGGAACGATACGGTTTTCCCGGTGGAATGGCCGCCAGCGCCAGCGTCACTCCGTTCATGCACAACCATGTTGTTGCGCCTCCTCCCCTGGTATGTATTGACGCTCCGATATGCCGGGAGTGGCAGGATCGGATCAATTCCTACCGGGCTCCCCCTACGGATGTGAATCTTCCGCTGACCCGGGAACTTGCCAGCTTGGCCGCAGAGGACATCTTGCTTGAAGCTGGAGTGAGTATCCTATACCATCATACGCTTGTCGACACGATCTGCGAAGACAGAAAAATCAAATATGCCGTCCTGCACAGCAAATCCGGATTCGTGGCGGTTGCGGCGAAGATGTTCATCGACTCCACCGGTGACGGGGATCTTGCGGCGCTGGCAGGATGCAAATTTGAAAAGGGAGGTCCGGACGGGCTCTGCCAGCCGATGACCATGTTCTTCCAGCTGGGCAACCTCGAACCGGAACGCATGCCCGACGACAAGGAACTCAACCGCTTGTACGGCGAGGCTAAATCTAAGGGTGAAATCAGCTGTCCGCAGTCAGTATTCCGAGGTTTTGCCCAATTCGACCCGACAGTCTTCGCATTCAACTGGACGCGCGTCATCGGCCGTGACGGGTTGGATGGAATGGATTTGGCCGCAGCCGAGATCGAAGCCCGCAAGCAGATCCGTGAAGTGATTACCTGGTTGCGCAAGCGCGTGACGGGATATGAAAAGGCCCAGGTGCATGGCATCGGTTGCCAGATCGGCATACGGGAGACGCGCCGCATCCTCGGAAAGGAATATCTCTCTCGGCAGGCTTTCGACGAACGGAAGAAATTTCCCGACGGTATCGCGCGGGTCAACTATCCGATCGACATCCACAATCCCAGGGGATCCGGCATAGAACTGATCGAGATACCCTGGGGCGATTACTACGAAATCCCCTTCGGATGCCTTGTGCCGTCCGGCACTGTAAATCTTCTGGTCGGAAGCCGCTGTATCTCGGTCGACCATGCGATACACGCAAGTATCCGCATCATGCCGGTGGTCTGTTCCATCGGTTCGGCAGCCGGTGTGGCGGCCGCCAGGTGCGTCAAAATGAATCTGCCGGTTTCGGAAGTGGAAGGAAGTCAAATAAGAAGCCGCCTGAAGGAATATGGCGCTTTTTTATAAAAAAGGAAAAGGTCAATGAACAAAAAGATAATCAAGTTGAAGGATTGCAGGTTTGAAGTGCTCGAGGAAAAAAAAGAATTCATAGGAATGGGAAAGATATGGATCGGTGACACCCTGGTACGCTCGGGGCGTCTTCCACTGCGTCCGTTCACGCAGTCATTCGCCGGATGGATCCTTGATCATCTGCTGCTTCGCGGCGTTGATGCGTCTGCAAAATCGCTGCGCATCCGTCTGGAGGCGGTCTTCAAGCCACTCCCGATAAAGATGATGCGCGACCACAGTTTCGATCCCATACATGAGACAGGAGACTGGGACAAGATGGAATCCCGGCGGGCCAGCCTGGACATTGTCATCACGCCTGCGGCAGACGAATTCGGTCCGCATGCGTTCAACGGCTTCGCCTATCATTACGAGTACGAAGGTAAAGATGTCCCGCTGTTTTTCATCTATGACCAGGCCTCATGGGAGCTGGACGGCGACATCGAAGGCGCCACGGTCTACAACCAGTCGGCATGTTCCGATCCGGCCGTCACATTTGGCAAGAAGACCGCATGGACTACCGAAGGATTCCTCTTTTTCCTGGACGAGAACTCCAATTACAACCGCTGTATGACGCATAACCTGCCGCGCTGGACGGACCACCAGTGCTTTGATTTCCAGTTCAAGGGCGGCAAGACGTTGCTGGGCGTATTTGACCGTGTCGACCTCATCCGCAGCCTGATGCGCCGCGAATCCGGCAAGGCCGAACTGAAGTGTTTCGACAAGCACATCTTCGACGAAACGAAGAAATACTCCACCGTGCCAAAGGCGATCCTGCTCAACACCGCGTCCAAGACCGTCACAGCACAGAAGAACCTCTGGACCTGGATCTATGATGAGACTGCGGAACGCGCACGAGCCGAGTTCGGGCTCAAGGAACAGCCTCCGGTACCGACCATGGGGCAGCACCACTGGGTCAATTATACGATCGACACATACTACAAGGACATCGTTCCTGCCTGTGCCGCCGTAGGTATCCGTCAGATATTCGCGGAAAATTTCAAGCGCTCCGACTCTGCTGAGCCACAGAAACTGATAAGTGGCAACATGTGCACTTCCCACGAATATGAGATCTCCCCCGAACTCGGCGGCACGGCCAAATTCAAGGAATACATCGACCGATGCCACAAGCTGGGAATCAAGAATTTCATGTGGACCAACACATACGTCTCACTCAACGCCAAGATGAATGTCCAGCAGCGCGATGAGCGCAGCTGGTACATGTCCATGGAGGATACGCGCCTCAAGTATGCCGGTGCATACACGATGGTCTCCAGCAACCTGGATCTGAAAAATCCCGATGCGCGGCGATACTGGATAGATGCGCACAAGAAGATAAGGAAGGAGACCGGACTCGACGGTTTTTACATCGACAGCCACTACAACCTCTTTTTCATGCCCGTGAACTACAAGACCGGCCATCCCCGCACAAGCTGGCGCGAGTCGCTCGAAGTCATGAAGGAGCTTCAGGATGCAGGTGTGGAATGGCAGATCGAATCCTTCGGGCCTTTTGGCCAGCCCGGACATGGGCACTCAGACAGCTATGACATCGGCAAGGCGTTCATCTGCTACCATGTCGGTCTGGGCAACAACTCCGTGACCGTGCCGGTTCCCGGCATGGAAACAAGCAAGAACACGTGCCACGATCCGGAGTTCATATACTACATACTTGCACACAAGATCCCATGCACGGTGCCGCTTTTCATCGACGGGAAGCGTATTGACGAGGTCTACGGCGAGGAGCATCGCCGCATATTGCGCGAATATCATGAGCTTTTGCCGCAGATGCACCGCCGTTTCCTGCAGGAGGACGGCAAGTCCGTGCTCTGGCACGACGCTAAAGGCAAGCAGGCTTTGCTGTGGAACTTCGCCAACCGAGAGGCCGCACTGCCTGGCCGTGTGACCGATCTCACCACTGGCAGGAAGCTGCCTGAAGCCAAACGCTATAAGTTGCAAGCCCGGCATACCTATGGAATTTCCGCAGCCCCACTGCCGGAGGTCATATAACTTGGTTCAACAGGAAACAAATCATATGAAAAAGCAAATATTCACACTTGGAAATTCCAAGTTTGAAATTCTCTGTGACGGCGAAGATTTCCATGGCCTTGGAAAGATCTGGATTGACGGCATTCTTGTGCGTTCGGGTGCGTTGCCGATTACTCCTTTCACACAATCCTTTGCAGGGGTGGAGTTGGATCATCTCCGGCTGGCAGGCATCCAGGAAAACCCGGAGGAGCTGCGGATAAGTTTGGATGTCACATTCAGGCCGATGGAGGTAAAGCTTATGCGAGATCACAGCTTCGATCCGATCTATGAGACCGGCGACTGGGGAAAGTCCGCAGTGGCCGGCACTGCCCGGCTGGATCTGGTTTTCCATCCTGCCTCACGTTCCTTCGGAGGATATGATTTTTGCGGCTTCTCCTATGGTTACGAATATTCCAGCGAGGACGTTCCGCTCTTCTTTCTCCTTGAGAAGTCAAGCTGGGAACTGGACGGAAACATTGAAGGCGCGACTGTCTTCTCCCAGAGCGCCTGCTCAAATCCGGTTGTGACATTTGGCGTGGATACCGCCTGGACAACGGAAGGATTTCTTTTCTTCCTCGACCCGGCATCTAATTTCAACCGCTGTATGACACACAATCTCCCGCGCTGGGCGTCCCATCAGGCTTTCGATCACCAGTTCAAGGACAACCGCACACTGCTTGGCGTCTTCGAGCATGTCGATCTGATACGTTCGCTGATCGTGCGCGACTCCTGCAAGCCGGAATTGAAGCACTTTGACAAGTACATCTTTGATGAGGCTAGGAAGTTCAAGACGACCCGCAAGGCAATACTCCTGAATGGGCAGCCCAAGACATTGGTAGCACAGCGAAACCTGTGGACATGGATTTTCGATGAAGTCCATGCCGACGCCCGCAGGGAATTTGGCCTTCGGGAAGTGCCGCCGGTGCCTATCCTCTCCCATCACTACTGGATCAACCGTACCATTGACACCTATTACAAGGACATTGTTCCCGCCGCCGCGGCCGTGGGAGCCCGCGCCATCTTCACTGAGAACTTCAAGAAGAGCGATGTCTCCGAGCCGAACCGCCTGCGGTACAAGGATGGCAATGGGAACATGTGTGCATCTCACGGGTACGAAATCGCGGAGAGCATGGGTGGAATGCAGAAATTCAAAGATTACATCGAGCGTTGCCATCAGGCTGGAATCAAGAACTTCATGTGGACGAACACATATGTTTCCCTGGCCGCCACAGAACTCAACCCTTTCGGGAACGATGAGCGTAATTGGTTCTGCGTCTTGGAGGACACGAGGCTCAAATATGCCGGCGCCTATACGAGCGTGACCAGCAATTTGAACATCAAGAATCCCGAAGTGCGGAAATACTGGCTCGATGCACACATGAAGATCGCCCGGGAATCCAAGCTGGACGGATACTACTTCGACAGCTTCTACAATCTTTTCTTCATGCCGGTGAACTACCGTGGCGGCCACCCGTCCACGATGTGGCGGGAGATTCTTGAGATGATGAAGACTCTGCAGGACAATGGAATAGATTTCTACATCGAATCCTTCGGCCCGTTCGGCCAGCCCGGTCATGGTCACCCGGCCAGCTACAACGACAAGAACATGTTCATCTGCTACTACGTGGGTCTTGGCGATGGCTCGGTGACCGTGCCTGTGCCGGGAATGGGAGCCGGAAACAAAAGCTGCCATGATCCGGCATTCATCTACTACACTCTTGCCCACAAAGTCCCATGTGCTTTGCCGCTGTTCATCGACGGAAAGCGCATCGACGAGGTATATGGTGAGGAGCATCGCCGCATATTGCGCGAATATCATGAGCTTTTGCCGCAGATGCACCGCCGTTATCTGCAGGAGGATGGCAAGTCCGTGCTCTGGCATGACGCTAAAGGCAAGCAGGCGTTGCTGTGGAACTTCGCAGAACGAGAGGCCGCACTGCCTGGCCACGTGACCGATCTTACCTCTGGCAAGAAGCTACCTGCCGCCAAACGCTATAAGCTGCAAGCTCGGTATACCTACGCGATTTCAGGTGGAAAATTGCCGACTGCTGTTGGCTGAGAATAAAAGGGAAATAAGTATCATGAACGATTTTACAAGACATAACGAAGAGGCGCGTCAAGTCTGGGATGCGTACTGGAGCGGGAAGCCGATCCGCGTTCCTGTTGGCAATTTCACCATCGGTCCGCGCGTCTGGCTCCTAAATCCTGTGTTGAACAGGACGGGTATCACCATGGAGCATTTCAGTACCAATCCCGAACTTATGTTCAATGTTCAGCTGGAGTACAAATACTATCTGCATCACCATGTGGTACATGATATCGAAATGGGAATTCCCAGAGACGGGTGGGAAGTTTTTGTTGAATTCAACAACGTCCATGAGGCAGCCTGGCTCGGATGCGAAATATTCTATCCGGAGAATCAGGTTCCCACCACATGTCCACGCTATATCGGAGATCGCAAATACGATGTTTTCTCCAATGGAATGCCCGATCCGTTCAGTGGCGTCTATGGGCGTGTGAAAGAATATTACGAATACTTCCAGGCCCGTGCGGCGAAGACCGAATTTCATGGCAGACCGGTGCGTGTCGCATTGCCTTGGCCCGGGTTTTCCACCGACGGACCGCTGACTGTCGCTTTGGATTTGTGCGGCGAGGATATTCTTGGCGACATGCTTGTGGAGCCTGAATATTACCACAAGCTCATGGATTTCCTTGTCGAGGCGATTCTCCGTAAAGCTCGTGCCTGGCGCGCCTATCTGGGGATTGAAGCCCGACCGAAGACCGGTTGGTTTGCCGATGACGCGATCCAGCTCATCTCAACTGAAAACTACCGCGAACTTGTCCTGCCATACCACCGCCGGCTTCTTGATGGACTTTTCGGCGGCGGACCATATGGAATGCATCTCTGCGGAAATGTCCAGCGGCATCTGCCAACTATTGTGAAGGAGTTGAAAGTCAATCATTTCGATACCGGTTTCCCGATAGACTTCAGCACACTGCGCAATGAAATCGGAGAAGACGTGCACATCAACGGGGGCGTCCATATCGGCATATTGCTGAAGGGTACTCCTTGCGATGTTCGCAATGAAGTCTGCCGGATTTTGCAGAGCGGGGTGACCCGCGGCGGCAAATTCATCATGAAGGAAGCGAACAACATGCCGCCAAACGTTCCCGAGGAAAATGTCCTGGCCATGTACGAGGCGACCAGGGAGTTCGGCAAATATACGTCGTGAGCAACTGGGAATTCCGGGCTTCAATAGAGACGTGAAATATCTCAGGCCCACCCATTTCATCTACAGTCAAGTCCTATTGGTTCAGAACAGTAAAAGGCTATGTGAAAATCGCAAATGAAATTATGGAAAAAGCCGAACCGTGAAGTATTGTTAGGACGTTTACTCAAAAGCATATGATAAAATTTAACATAAAGGATATAAAAATGATAAAGCATCTTGCAGTATTTGCGACGATGTTCATCGCGACGGCTCTTTTCTCGCAGGATCAGTCCCTCCTCAATTACGTGCCCAAGGACGTCGACGGGTTCATCTGTGTCAATGTCCAGAATGTCATGAGCCATCCGAAGCTCAAGGAGTTCATCGACTCGCCAAAGGAGGGCGACACGGATTTCATTGAATTAAAAAAACTGCTCACCGACAACGGCGTAGATATCTACAAGGCGATCTCAAACGGAGTGATCTATTTCAGGATCAAGGGGCAGAACGGTGGTATCATCAAGACCACGGTAAATGAGAATCTCTTGAAGACATTGCTGGAAAAAAACGAGAAGACAAAGGGAAAACTCAATAAGTCCGTGGTCAAGGGGAAGACAATCTATTCCATGGGCGACAAAAAGCCTGAGGCTGCAAAAGGCGATGCCGATGGCGATGAGGACACGGCGGCTCCCATGGGACCCGGCAAGGAGACATTTTTCGCATACGCGGCGCCCGACATCCTTGTGATATCCGATAAGAAAGATGAAATATCCAAGATGCTGTCCATGCAGGACGGAGAAAAGGTCGCAGGGAATGCCAAGCTCATGAATCTCAGCTCAAAGATAGACAAGGCTTCGACGATATGGGGTGTCTGCGAATATAATCCTCCGGACAGGAACAAGGGCCAGGATGATCAGGCGGACATGTCCAAGCAGATGCTTCCCATAGACAATATCTGCGGCGGCTCCATTGCTGTCAATCTCACTGGCGAAAAGAAGGATGCGATAAGCATGAATCTCAAGCTCAATTGCCTGGAGAAGATGAAGGCGCAGATGCTTACGGTACAGCTACAGGCGCTTGTGATGATGGCTATCCCGAACATCTCACAGGGAAATGCCCAGCTCGGAGAGGATCTTACAAAGGCGATCAAGTTCGCCAACGATGAAAATGACATTGTCATCAATTTGGAACTTACATCTTCGCTGATGGAGCAGATACAGAAGGCCTCCGAAAACATGGGCAGGATGCAGGGACCTGGACAGGCGCCCGATGAAGGTGAAGAGGCTGCTCCGGCGGCGGCTCCTGCCGCCCCTATTGCTAAAGGCGACAAGCCTGAAGCCAAGCCGGCCGAAGCCGCACCCAAGGCCAAATAGTTAGGCTGTTCAAACAAAAGCTGATTACTTTGCCGTGATGCTCCTGATGAACTTCCTTGGCGGAAGGCCTGTGCGCTTACGGAAAGTCTTTGAAAAATGGAACTCGTCGTAGAAACCTGTCAATGATGCGACATTCTTCAGTTTCTCCCCGCGGATAAGCAACGCCTTTGCGGCATTTATGCGCATGGTCAGCAAGGTGTCCAGAGGACTTCTGCCGGTCAGCTCCTTGTACCTGTGGGAAAGGGTTGACGGGCTGACATTCAGGGATTTGGCGATGTCGCCGAGTTCGACATATCTGCCTATGCTGCTTTTCAGGAATGAGTTTGCCTTCTCCACGAAAAGTTCTTCTTCCGACTTAATCTCCTTTGCGCTTATTATCCAGCAGTTGTCAGTGTCCTTCATTTTTCCGGCGCGCCTGTGCAGAAGCTCGATCACCGAGAAGAAGATGCTCTGCGTTTCCCAGAAACTTCTTTCATTCCCTCCAGGAGAAGATGCAATATTATACAAAATATCGCCAAGCAGTCCTTCGGGATCATAGATTCTCGCGAAGCCCGGCCTGTTGCCGGTGAACTTGTCCAGGCCGGCGAATTCTCCCCCTCTGAAGATTATGTATCTGCTTCTGAGCGGGACCTTGCATCCTCTGGTGTCTTCGCGGTATGGGGTTCCGGGCCGATACAGATGGGCGACTCCTGGTGTCCTCGGAAGCCACTTTTTGCCGGAGCGACCGGCAAGGCAGAGCCCATAGTCGTCCACGGGATAGTCCAGCACCCAGGACTCATGCGTTATGACTCCGCTCAGGCGGGTGCTGTCCTGGAAATTCAGTATGGCGGAGATGATTCTAGGATTGATGTTCGCATATTCCGGCCCGTCGAAAATGAAACCTCTGTTGGCCGCTTCCGGCATATTGTCACC
>JANYBI010000428.1 GCA_025360875.1 Lentisphaerota bacterium | reverse complement strand
GAAATCCTTGACGGTGTTCTCAGCTATCCTGTACAGCCAGGCCTCGAAATTCCCTTCCTGCGAACCTATGTTCCTTATGACCTTCTGAAATGTCTCCGCCGCCAGATCCTCATAGTTCTCGCGGTTGCTCCGGTAGTACATGTACTTGAGGATCTTCGGGTAGTAATGTTCATATACCAGCCCAAGCGCATGCGTATCACCGGTAGACCGTGATTTTTCAATGAGCTTATCCATGAAATCTTTTTCTTCAAAGCTTTTCATAAGGAAAAGACGACGGGAAGTTAGAAATGTTACATCTTACGGGATAACAAAAATAAACTACGCCATAACATACGGTATGTCAACAGGATAACATGATCTTAATTATCCAGAGCCTGCGCAAGATCATCCTTCAGATCTTCCTTGTTCTCTATGCCTACTGACAGGCGGACGAGGTTTGCCGTAATGCCCTGTTTCAGGCGGTCTTCCTCTGAGAGCACTGCGTGAGACATTTTCACCGGGTAGCAGACGAGAGACTCGACACCGCCGAGACTTTCCGCGAGCATGAAGATCTTCAGGTTCTCGCAGAATTTCTTCGCCTCATCATATCCCCCGTCAAGATATGCGCTGACAACCGCCCCGAATCCTGTCTGCTGCTTCTTGGCAAGCTCATGGTTCTCATGAGTCGGAAGTCCGGGATAGAAAACTTTCCTGATCTTCGGATGGGACTGAAGCCATTTCGCCAGATAAATCGAATTCGCCTCATGTTCCTTCATGCGAACTGCAAGTGTCTTCAATCCCCTCAGTGTAAGCCAGCAGTCAAGGATTCCCGGAACTGCTCCGCCTGCGTTCTGATAGAATTTCATGGCCTTGAAAGCTTCCTCGTCAGATGTGACAACCGCCCCTCCGATGATATCGCTATGTCCTGCAATATATTTCGTGGTACTGTGGACGATTATATCGGCACCTAGGGAAAGCGGCTTCTGGAAATATGGACTCAGGAAAGTGTTGTCGACCACGAAGAGAGCCTTGTGCGATTTTGCCACTTCTGCGATCTTCGCAATATCGGAGATCTTCAGGAGAGGATTTGTCGGCGATTCGATCCAGACCATTTTCGTGTTCTTCCGGAACGCTTTCTTGAATTCGGATATGTCGTAGGTATTCGCATATGTCACTTCGATGCCAATGCCCTTGTACACAGACTCGAGCAGACGGTATGTCCCGCCATAGAGATCCTGTCCTGCAACGACGTGATCGCCGGGCTTGAGAAGCTGGAGGACGCCGACGGTTGCCGCTGAGCCTGAAGCATATGCCAGTCCGTGTTTTCCACCTTCCAGGGACGCGATAGCCGTTTCAAGTGCCCTGCGGGTCGGATTGCCTGAACGCGAATATTCATACTGGCCGAATTTGTCGAGGGACTTCTGGTAGAACGTGGAAGTCTGGTAGATCGGCACTATCACTGAACCGGTATCCGGATCCGGATCCTGTCCGGCCCGTATCGCAAGAGTTTCAAATTTCATTCTTCACCTGTTTTATAATTTTCTTTTAGCGTGCCGGACGGCATGCCAAAAGAAAATTTGCCTTTACTTGTTTTCATCCAAAACATTCTGGAACAGCCACGTCGAAAGGTATCTTTCTCCGGTGTCGCAGACAATCGTGACAATTGTCTTTCCTTTGTTCTCGGGTCTTCTGGCGACTTGCAAGGCGGCCCAGACATTCGCTCCGGAAGAAATTCCTGCCAGGATGCCTTCTTCTTTTGCAAGACGCAGAGCAATTGTCCCGGCATCCTCATGTCTGACCTGTATTATTTCATCGATCAGTTCCTTCCTTACGACGCCGGGAATGAAACCCGCCCCAATCCCCTGTATCTTATGGATGCCGGGTTTCCTCCTGACAGCACAGGCGAATCAACAGGTTCCACGGCTATTGCCTTAAAGCCCGGAATTTTCTTCTTAAGAGTGTCGGAAACACCCGTTAGAGTTCCTCCTGTTCCTACGCCGGCGACAAAGAAGTCAACTTTGCCATCGGTATCACGGAATATTTCTTCGGCAGTCGTCTTCCTGTGGATTTCGGGATTGGCGGGATTGTTGAACTGCTGGGGCATGAAAGATCCGGGAGTGCTTTTCTGGATCTCCTCGGCTTTCTGGACCGCGCCAGTCATTCCCTTGTCTCCGGGTGTCAGCACGAGTTCCGCACCGAGTATTTTCAGGAGCTTGCGGCGTTCGATACTCATTGTTTCCGGCATGGTAAGGATGAGCTTATAGCCGCGGGTAGCCGAAACGAATGCCAGTGCAATTCCGGTATTTCCGCTTGTTGGTTCGACAATAGTTCCGCCCGGCTTGAGTTTTCCTTCACGTTCTGCAGCATCGACCATTGCCACGCCGATACGGTCCTTTACGCTCCATAGCGGATTCATCGATTCAAGCTTCACCAGTACCGTCGCGTCAATCCCTTTTGTCAGCTTGTTGAGCTTTACAAGAGGAGTATTCCCCACAACTTTCGTAATGTCACTGTAGATTTTCATATTTTCTCCCTATAATAAATTCCAAATAGTATTTCAGAGCTGAAAACAATAGCCTTGATAGTTTATCAAATTAATAAACAATATACAGTAACTAAGTTACTTTGATATGTCAAGGTCAATATGCAAATATGCGTATAAAAGTAAGATATTGTAGTTAATCAATTATTTCCCGCGACTCTCTTGAATCTCCGCTCCGCATCCTGTAGTTTTTACAACTGTAATCCAGACTGTAGCCGCGGCACTCTGCTGCCGCGTTTCTGTTCCAGGTAATGCATTCGGAGCCGGATTAAAATTAAAGGAAGAATCATAGTGAGCGGAATCCAGGAATATCTGAAAGACGTCGCGGGTCAGTACAAGGGCGGCAATGCGACGGAACACACATACAGAGGTTATCTTGAGTCACTCATAAAAGGCGTCTGCAATGATGTAAATGTCACCAATGAACCGAAACGCCAGGCCTGCGGCGCTCCCGACTACATCATTTCAATAAAAGAGATACCGGCCGGTTTCA
>JANYBI010000382.1 GCA_025360875.1 Lentisphaerota bacterium | reverse complement strand
CAGTCGACCAGTCAAGCACCGATGGAAACTCATTGAAGTCGGTGCCGTAGACGCTCATGGCGACATGGGTCTGGTGCTGGTTGCTGATGCAGACGGTCTTGGCCGCTTCGCGCTTTGCCCGGGTGAGCGCCGGCATTTTTTCAAAATAATCTAGCATAGGGGGAATTGCCGTTTGCATTGTCTTCGCCTTCCATTATATTTCCATAACAACCAAAATCAACCAGTTAAAATAAAAAACATGTTTTTTATTTTTAAGGAGGAAGGCAAATGAAATATCTGGGATGCGCGTATTATCCGGAATACTGGGGCGTTGACAGGGTAGAAACGGATGCGAAACTCATGAAAGCCGCGGGCATCAATATCGTCCGCATAGGGGAGTTCGCCTGGACTCCGATGGAAAAGGAGGAGGGTATCTTTGATCTCGGCTGGCTGCACCAGTCCGTGGAAATCCTGGGAAAATACGGAATTGAAGTGATGATGTGCACGCCTTCCGCCACTCCGCCGGCCTGGCTCACAGCGAATTATCCGGATGTCCTGCTGGTGCGCGGCGACGGATCGCGCACAATACACGGAAGCCGCCGCCATTACTGCAGCACTTCCGACAATTTCCGCCGCCATTGCCGCAGGATAGCTGAAAAATTATCGCTCGAGATGTCCAGGCACAGGAACGTCGTCGCATGGCAGATCGACAATGAGCTTGGTCCCGAAGCCGGCTGGTGCCATTGCCAGAACTGCCAGGCGCGTTTCAGGGCATGGCTCAAGGCGCGATATGGAACAGTTGATGAGCTGAATAGGCGGTGGAAGACCGCGTTCTGGAGCGTGGTATTCACTGACTGGAGCCAGGTAACCCTGGAGGACGGCAGGATTGAAATGTATTCCTCCCAGAAGCTTGACAGCCGGCGTTTCTGGAGTGACATGATGATTGATTTCGGTATTGAACAGGCGGAAATACTCCGCAAGAACCATCCTTCGGCCATTGTCACCACCAACGGCATGGGCCCGATTTTCTCACCTATGGACTATTACAAGCTCTACGAAAAGCTCGATGTGGCCTGCGACGATCTGTATTTCGACATCTCGACAATGGATGCCGACGCCATGGCGATGAACGTGTTCCGCCAGGTCAAGCCGAATAAGAAATTCTGGCTTACCGAGACCGGGTCCGGCGCCCTCGATCACAACAAGCCTCCGCACAAGGATCAGTTCCGCGCCTGGGCCTGGAGCAGTTTCGCCCACGGCGCCGATGCGCATATGGTGTTCCGCTGGAGGACATGCCTCTCCGGACATGAACAGGAGTTGCAGGGGATAATCGAGCATTCCGGAAAACCGCGCCACAGGTATGAGGCCGTGAAAAAATGCTTTTTGGAATTTGCGTCTCTCAGGGAAAAACTCAGCAGCCTTCCTCTGCCGGTAGCCCCGGTGGCGATAATCCAGGACTATGAGACATTATGGGCCTATGAGGCGTCGCGCATCGGTAGGGATGTCGACTACTTCGGCCTTGTCACGCGCATCCATAAGGAATTCTATCGGCGCAATATACTTGTTGATCTTATTCCTGTCGGCCGCGACCTGAAAAAATACAAGCTGGTCGTACTGCCGTCGACAATGCTGGTCTCGCCGGAACTTGCGGCCGGACTGAAGGATTTTGTGAAGTCCGGAGGAACTGTCCTAGCGGTAGGGCAGATCGGCATGCGCGACTTCAATGACAACTATGTCACGTCCGCTCCGGAAAACCTGCAGGATATCTTCGGCATACGCATCGAAGGCGGAATGTATCTCAAGGATTTCTGCGGTACAGATCGCACTTTGTTCTTTGGAAATATCTCGCAGCAGATTGAAGTCGGAATCAACGGCGCGCTTGACGGGACAGAGGTCTCGGGCACTGCGAAAGTCTGGATCGGGGATCTTTCCCTGGACGGCGCAGAAGCGCTCCTCAGCTTCAGCGAGGATACCTTCAAAGGTCAGGCGGCCATCACGGAGAATAAGACTGGAAAGGGTCGGGCAATATATTCAACTGCAGTCCGCATGTCCGATGATCTCGAGACAAAACTTATTGATCATGCCATTTCCGTGTCAGGCGTGAAATGTGGGCCGGAGACAAAGTTGCATGTCGAAGTGATCCGGCGCGGAAATGCGATTTTCGCAATCAACCACAATCCGGAATCCACCGAGGTCGTACTCGGGGTGAAAGGGAAGGCACTGATTGGCGGGTATAAGGACGGGAAGGCTGTGCTTCCTGCATACGGGGTATGCGTGGTTGAGGTTTGATCCGCGGTGAGCGTTAAGCTTGGCACTTTAAGTCAAATAGGTTTTTCACGACAAAAGTATGTTGGGCTTTAGCCCGACGTTTTCTTATGTTGTTGAATGGCGGGTTAAAACTCGACATACTTTCAAGGAACAGCCCTTGCTGGCTTAACTACGAACAAATTTCGAATTAGTTGGTAGTCAATGCCGCAAGGCATGTTCTTGCTATTTGATTACAGCTAGGGATTTTTTAACTTAAGGAGAAGATTATGTTTCGTAATTCGATTCTCGCAATTTCGGGTTTTGTGCTATTTTCCGCATGTTCCGCATTTGCGGAGGATGCTCCCGGCAAAGTCAAGATCGACCGTCCGCTGATTGCCGACAACCAGCAGTTCGGATACGAATGCGGAACTACGGACAACAAGGGACTGTGCAGGAACACCACCCAGTTCAGCTATCATGTGAAAGTCGCCGCCACTGGGCTCATCCTTCCACTCTCTCAGACGTACTCCACTTGGAAAGAGAGCGAGAACCAGAAGGAATTTACCAATTCCGCCACCTATCGCGCCGCCATTTCCATCAACAAGGGACCATGGGTCCAGCTGACCTGGGGTGGGGCCAAAAGCAAGGAATGCCCGTTCCACGAGATGATTATCAACGATCAGGTAATGAGTCCCGTGAAGCCGGGAGATGTCGTCTATCTGCGCACTGAGATTACAGTTCCGAAGGGCGGAAAATGGGGTATGAATCTGCAGGCCCGCGGAGGCGATGAGAAAAATTGGATGCAGGGCGCAACTAATACTGCTGACGACGTCCTCTTCTCGGACAAGGCCGATTTCAGTCCGCAGTCGGGGATCTACATCCATTCCGCGATCGGTCTTTTCGGAACACCCACCGACAAGGCTGTCTTCCATCCGACCGTGCTGGTCGGCGACAGCATCGCCGGCTATGTATTTGATCCAGCTGCAGCTGTTGGAAACCAGGCGCCAATTGCGAATGTCGCAATGGCGGGCGAATCAACCAATCGGTTCTGGACTGCCGGAAAAATCCGTCAGGCTTTGTTCGCCGGCTGTGACACGATGCTGTTCCAGGATGGAGTCAACGACATGCGCGAAGGCAAGACTTTTGAAGAGCTGAAAACTGCGGCGAACGGCATCTGGGAAGCATTCCGCGCCAGTGGAGGAAAGCACCTTATTGTCTTCACTATTACGCCGCTTTCCAAGTCCACGGACAAATGGACGACTGAAGAAGGGCAGACCGCCGATTTCAAGCCTGATGAACGGCAGAAATGGAACGATTATGTGCGCGGCCTGAGTGAAAAGGATGTGAAGATGACGGTGACTGTCATAGACACGGCAAGCTTTTTTGAAAGCGCTCCGAACAACAGCATCTGGAAGCCTATGCCCAAAGGTCCCGTGACCGATGACGGCTGCCACCCGAATGCTCTAGCCGTGTCATATCTGTCGGAAAAGGTGGGGCCGCTGATCAAGAAGGCTATTCTATCTCCGGGAAAATGACTCTATTGACAATACTGATAAAGTCTGATATAATTTATTTGGAAATGTAGATTTCGAAAGACGATAAAAACTCTTTTGTGGGGAAATGATAATGCCTCAAATTGCCGAACGCCGCGCTTTCAGAACGAAAGCTGGAAATGCTTTCACGCTCATTGAATTACTCGTGGTGAGAGGAGTGGCCCATTCGACACTTCGACGGAGCTCAGTACAGGCAAGCTCAGGGCGACGAGTAATTAACTCACTGTTTACACTGATCGAATTACTCGTCGTAATTGCGATTATCGCAATTCTTGTTGCCCTCCTGCTTCCGGCTTTGAAGAATGCAAAGGAACAGGCGCGGCGTATCGCCTGCCTCAGCCAAATCAAGCAGCTGACTCTTGCCACCATAGTATACTCGGGCGATTGTGACGGCTGGCTGCCGGGCTCCCACAACGCAGGTACCTGGAATTGGGCATCTGGTAATCGTAGCGCCTCCGGAGGCGCCGACTATCAGTATGCCGGCGTGGATGAGATCTTCAATCTCAAGTACGCCTCTGCTGACCGCAAGATCATGCTTTGTCCCAGCCGATATGACCGGCCAACCTCGAGTCCGACTGAAACCTATGTCGGCCGCGAGTTATGAAACCAAGCGTACTCCAGCTACATGTGGGCCGGGAGCGCCTGGATGCCGACTTGCCTGGTCGGCGGCTGGCAGCTTAGCTTCTACTGGGTGAGGATAGACAAGCAGGATCCGTCATACACGCTTATGGCCGACACCGTATCCTTCGAGGTTTGCGAAGCCTGGGAAGGAGGCTGGTCGTGGATGCGCCAGAACAATCACTTTACTCCCCGTGCGAACCGTGTAATGGCAACTGGTGGCAATGTGACCCGGGTCGATGGAAGCGGCCAGTGGTATCCGAACGAACCCAATGGCACGACGTGGGGACCTACTAGCCAATACGCCGAGCACTGGCCCAACGGCCATTGCCAGGCAGAGGCGTGTGATAATACTGTGGAGTCGGCAGCCGCTTCGGCCTACTACTTCGACAACCCCAATCACGCCACTCCGTCAGGCGCCAGGCGCGGAGTGCTTGTGCCATAGCGTGGGATGTGGAATTTTACCCGATAAAAGTATGTTGGGCTTTCCTGTCCTGAGCGTGTCGAAGGGAGCCCGACGTTTCTCATGCACGTTTTCTGTCGGGAATATACCTCGCACAAAGGCACTAAGCCACTAAGTTAAAATGCTTTTTCTTTGTGTCTTTGTGCCTCTGTGAGAGATATAAATGACTTGGTTTTATCATGTTTTTGTTGCTGCGCAAACTGCTCCATGGTTAGTCCCATGCATTATCCCGCAGCTCCAACTATTTCCCAAAAAGTTCAATTGCATGGTTGACAATGGTTGCTATGAACATATTATTGTTATTAAATGCGTGTGTTTGGTATATATGCCGGTTGCGAAACTCGCATTTTACAGGAATTCAGTAGACAGAATCCAGGATTCAGAATGAAATTAGAACTCAATTCCAGATTTATTCTGACTTCTGACTACTTTTGCAAGGACGGACTTGAACATGAGACTGCTCTTATCTGAAGCTTATCTGATGCCGGATACAGGATGCGGGAATCCAGTATCAGGAATCCAGCATCCTGCATCACACACATTCACATTAATCGAGCTACTCGCTGTGCCAGCCGTAGCCCGCAAGGCTACTGTGTCCGGCGTAGCGCCTTGGCGAAGACGGAAGGCAAGCTCAATCGGGTTTACCCTGATTGAGCTTCTGGTGGTCATTGCGATAATCGCAATCCTCGCGGCTCTGCTCCTGCCTGCGCTGAAGAACGCGAAGGACACCGCGAAAGATATTCTCTGCAAGAGCAACCAGCGCCAGCTGCTTCTCGGCTGGACCCTGTATGAGGGCGATGTCGACAATATCATGCCGCATTTCTACGGATGCGGAGGCACACCAAATGTCCATGACAATTTCCGCGGGGCCTTCCCGAACTTTGCCGCAGTCAGGACCTGGGATACGTACGACATTCGCCGCTGCCCCATGTATGAAAGTGTATTTCCAGGATCGGGGGACATAAACAACACCAGGATGGGATCCTGGTTCTACGATGTGGCATATTCAATCAACTGCAGGTGGGGGGCGCGCTGGGCAACCAACATCGCGGATTGGTATTATTGCGGAAGCGCTGTTGATCCTCACAACAACGTTCCGGACACCACTGTGCACCAGCGCTGGTCCAATATCTCACGTGCAGAGATATATCCATTCCTGGCGGATACGGTGCTTTTCCCGGATCCTGACCTGTGGGACTGCTATCCCACCATGCCTCTTGGAAATCCTGGTGGAGGCGGAGGCTGGGCACAGGTCAGTCAGCCTCCGAACTGCCAGAATATCGGTGCCGTTCACGGCAACCATAAAACTGCGAATATCGCATTCGCGGACGGACACGTATCGCAGATAATACCAATGGTTGATATTCCCGCCGCATCGCTGGCTGCAGGCGGAGGGGACGCTTTTTTCTGGGCGAAGTAACCGTAAGGGGAAATGAAGATTTGAAATTGAAAAAAATAAATGATGACAGATGCAAGATGCGGGATACCGGATGCCGGATTAAAAAGCCAGCCAGTATCAGAAACCCCGGATTGTTCACACTGATTGAATTACTTGTGGTCATTGCAATAATCTCCATCCTGGCGAGCTTGCTGCTGCCTGCCCTGAGAAAGGCCCGGGACGCGGCCAGGATCATAGTCTGCGTGGGACATCTCAAGCAGTATGGCGTGACGCTGAATGTCTATTCTGTCGACGCCAATGAGTTTCCGTTCTCATACCCTATTCCGCCTGCAAACCAGAACCTTCTCTTTACTGATGGAAGGCCGATAGAGACGCTTGTGTCGGCAGGTTACGCCCTAGACCTTCGTCAGGGCATGTGTACCGAAGAACGGGAAAAGAGCGGAAGCTGGGGGAATTGGGAGTTCCAGGCATCTGATTTTGGAAATGGATACACGCCGCCGGATTCCGGTGCCGCATATTTCCCTTATCTATATTACGGACCGCGCTGCAAGCCGACGGACCGCTGGCCGACCGAATGGGGTGGGGGAGATTATTCCGGAATGGCCGGGAACATGCCATACCTCAACCAGAATGGATGTCCCTTTGGCGCCCAGGATGATCCCGGCCTTTTCGACAACCTGTGGAACTATGCCGTTGCCAATGGG
>JANYBI010000380.1 GCA_025360875.1 Lentisphaerota bacterium | reverse complement strand
GTACAGACTTGCGAAGATCGCAGCAGCAGTTGCGATACTCGCGTTTGCCGCCTGGTATGCGGTCGGATATTTCTCTGTTCCGAACGTAAGGATAATCGATGGCACGCTCATGATGTCCGATGGACGTCAGATGACTTCCGGTTCGAAAGTTCCTGACGAATCCGAACTTACCGCCGCCCAGCTGACCAGCGCCATATTCAGCGACGGTTCCAAGATCAGCATTGCGCAGGACACCCGCATATCATTGCAGCCCGCCCGCTTCAGCAACAGGACTGTCCAGCTCTCTGACGGAAACATCCAGTGCGAAGTTGCAAGACAGAAGGCGGGCCAGAGTTTCAGAGTGCTTACGCCTGCCGGCGAGATCAAGGCTGTCGGTACAAAGTTCAGCGTTGATAGCCGTTCATCGAAAAATTCAGATTCAGCTTCCCGGAACGAACTCAAATTCATTCATCCGCTTGAAGTCGGCGTCAAGGAAGATGGTGTTTCCGCAAGCAGGCAGGACAGCGTTGTCACCGTGAAAGTCCAGGAAGGTGCTGTGCTTGTCATAAACAGATATGGCAGCCAGAACCGCCTGACAGCCGGGCAGACCGCCGTGCTGAGGAGCGGTATCAGCGTGATAGATGTGTTTGGCGGGAAATAGCTGGGGCGGCATAGCCGTAAGAAGTGTCAGAGTGTTTTGCGGACAATCTGATACGATGATTCTCCTCAGGAGAAGAATGATGACACTTTGACTGAGGTAATTTCAAAAGTAGTCAGCTACCCGAACGAAGTGACGGTGCGAAGTAAATTCAGGATTCAGGAGTCAGAATAAAACAGGATTTGACTTCGAATTACATTCTGAATTCTGACTTCTGAATTCCTGTCTGCAGCGGCGGATGAGTTTTGCAATTGGCACGACTAAATATAACGGAGGACTGATATGACAGAGGAAAAGGTCAAGCATACGCCAGAGGCCGTGAACGAAAACGACGATCTGGAAGCGGTCAAGAGCCTGCATACTGCCTATAAGGACATGTCGGAACAGATTGGACATGTCATTGTCGGGCAGACGGACGTTGTCGAGCAGGTTCTGGTGGCGATATTCTGCCGCGGCCATGCGCTGCTGGTCGGAGTGCCGGGTCTTGCGAAGACACTGCTTGTCAGTACGATATCAAAGGCGGTGTCGCTGAGTTTCAAACGGGTTCAGTTCACTCCCGACCTGATGCCTTCCGACATCACCGGTACAGACGTCCTCGAGGAGGACCGCACGACCGGCAAGCGCGTGTTCCGCTTTGTCCATGGCCCGATCTTCGCCAACATGCTTCTTGCCGACGAAATCAACCGCACTCCTCCGAAGACGCAGGCGGCTCTGCTTGAGGCCATGCAGGAACGCATGGTCACCGTAGGCGAGCGCGACTATCATCTGCCGGATCCTTTCTTCGTGCTTGCTACACAGAATCCCATTGAGCAGGAAGGGACATATCCTCTGCCGGAAGCTCAGCTGGACCGTTTCATCTTCATGATACACGTAGACTATCCGAGCGAGGCCGAAGAACTGCAGATCATGAAAATGGTCAGCGGCCAGTCCAAGGCCGATTTGAAACCTATTCTGCATGGCGAGGATATTGTCCGTCTCCAGAATATCGTACGCCGTGTCCCGGCAGCCGAACATGTATTCGAGCATGCGAGGGAGATCGTCAGGGCGACACGACCGTCGGATCCGAAGTCTCCCGAGTTCATACGCGAGCTTGTACAATGGGGCGCCGGACCGCGCGCCGCGATAAACCTCATGCTTGCCGCCAAGGCGCGTGCTGTCCTTCGCGGAAGATATCATGCGATCACCGAGGATGTCAGGGAGATGGCGTTGCCGGTCCTCAGACATCGTCTGGTGACGACATTCAACGCCGAAGCCGCCGGCATAAGTTCCGACAAGGTCGTCAGGCGCCTGCTGGAGACCATCAAGCCGAAGAAAGAGGACATGCTGACGGGCTCGGACAAGGGATGAAGTGTCAGAGTATCAAAGTGTCAGAGTATCAGAGAGGAAGAGTGCATTCTCTGACGCCGTGACACAGTGATTCTCCGAAAGAGAAGAACGATGACACTTTGACACTGGAAGATTTAATGAAAGGTTCTATGGATTCCCTTTTGTCAGCAAACAATTCACCGCCGTACATGTGGCTTCTCGATCCCGAGGCGCTTGCTAAGATCCACCGCCTCGATTTCCTGGCCCGCGGCGTGATGGAAGGTTCCGTGACGGGACGGCACCGCAGCCCGTTCCGCGGGTCGTCCGTCGAATTTGCCGAGCACCGCGAATATGCGAACGGCGACGACATCCGCATGCTGGACTGGCGCGTCTATGGGAAATCCGACCGCTACTATGTCAAGCAATACGAGGACGAGACAAACCTCCGGGTCACAATCCTTCTTGATGCTTCCGGTTCGATGTCATATGCAGGTTCTATGGCGGCTGTACGCCGTAACAGGCGTCTCAGCAAATTCGACTACGGCCGCTATCTTGCGGCATCCATGCTCCATCTGATGATCCACCAGCAGGACGCGGTGGGACTTGTCACATTCGACACAGCTGTCCGGCGCTATCTTCCGTCTCGTGGCCGTGCCAGCCATCTACGGGCTCTCCTCGGGGAGCTGCACGATACCGAGCCAGGCGGCGAGACATCGATCGCGCCAATCCTCCATGACATCGCGGAACGCATTAAAAGGCGCGGACTCGTGATCCTGATCTCAGACCTGTTCGATGATCCTGCGGAGATATTGAAGGCGCTCCACCATTTCCGTTTCCGCAAACATGAAGTCGTACTTATGCACGTGATGGCCGAAGAGGAACTCAGTTTCCCCTTTGAGAAATGGAGCATGTTCGAGGATCTGGAACTTTCCACCAACCGGCTCGAGCTTGATCCGAGGGCGACCCGGGCCGCATACCTTGACGAGGTCCGCAAATTCGTGACGGCCGTCCGCAAAGGCTGTGGCGAGATGCGGATCGAATATGTCCCGATGAGCACAAGGAAGGATTTCGATATAGCTCTCCTGGAATATCTCGCAGGCAGAATGAGGAGGGACAGGTGACATTCCTTGAATTTCCAATGCTGTTGGGATTGGTCCTGGTCTCGGTACCGGTGATTATCCATCTGCTGAACCGGAACAAGGCGCGTCCTGTCGCCTGGGGCGCGATGCGCTTTCTGATGGCGTCGCTCGAGACCGAGCGCAAACGTCTTCTTCTCGAGGAGATCATCCTGCTCGCGCTGCGCTGCCTTCTCGTCGCATTTATCGTCATGGCGATGGCGCGTCCGTTCATTTCGAGCCAGCCTTCACTTTCATGGCTTGTCGTAATCCCTCTTCTCGCCGCGGCATCAGTGTGCATCGGTACCGCGTCAGTGGTATGGAAATCTGTGAAGCTCAGGAAGAGGCTGCTGCTTGCGGCCGGACTTTCTGCGATACTCGCAATCGCCGCCGCCGCTTCCGAACGCTGGCTTCAGAAACGTTCCTGGCTTTCAGCGACAGGAGACCGTGACATAATCCTCATAATAGACGGTTCCGATTCAATGAGGCTCATGGTCGACGGACGCACGAATTTCAGCCGCGCCAAGGAAGAGGCGATCCTGGTTCTAAAGAACTGCTCGTCCGGCGACGCAGTCGGTCTCATCCTGGCGGGACCTGTACCGTACGCGCTGGTCAAGTCGCCGACCTCCGACCATAGGGAGCTTATCGACATGATAAACCACAAGGATTTCCAGCCGGCCGGAGGATCCTTTGGCGCGCTGGAGGCGCTCAACGCCGCATCGGCTATGCTTGCTGAAGGACATAATCCCGTAAGGAAAATAGTTGTGTTCACAGACCAGCAGAGCACGGGCTGGGACATACAGGGGCAGGCGAGATGGAACTATCTTGCGCAGAACTTGAACATCTCCGCGATCCGACCAAAGGTGATTGTGCGCAGATACGCATTCCCGCAACCTTACAGGAACGCGGCGGTCGCCGATATTACATTCCCGCGTTCCTCGCCGGTTGTCGGCCAGATGGTGAAGATCGAGGCAAAGGTCGTGAACGGCGGAGATATGCCCATACAGCCAGCCGCAGTTTCCCTGACGGTCAACGGCGAACTCATCACCCGCGAGACATTCCTCAAGGAACTTCCGCCCGGAGCTTCGGAGACAGTTTCGTTCGAACATAAGTTCAAGAAGTCCGGACGCCAGGTGGTGTCGTGCGAAATCGCCTGCAACGACGATCAGGAAGTCGACAATCTGCAGACCAGGGTTGTCGACGTCATCGATACTCTGCCGGTACTGATAATTGATGGAGCCCCTTCGAAACGTCCGATGGACGGATCGGCGGAATTCATAAGGCTGGCGCTGTGCCCCGGCAACGGAAATCCCGCCGACAGCAAGAATGGCAATTCATTTCCAGTCAAACCGGAAACTGTCGGCCTGGATGCGGCGATGAAATCTGATCTTGACAAGTATCGCGTCATCATCCTCGCGAATCCCCCTATGATCCCGCAGCAGCTCGCGGAGAAGCTGATTGCCAGGGTGAGGACCGGTGGCGGACTCCTGATAGCTCCCGGCGACCGCACCGATCCGAAAATCCTCAATGCGTTCCGTTCGGCATCGGGCGAGAAGTTCATTCCTGCGGAAATGGGCAACAGGAAAAACCTTACGGACACACCGGCGCATTTTGCGCTCAAGACATTCACGCATCCGGCCCTGAAGCTCTGTGCGGAGACCGCCAAATCGGACGCATCGCTGGTGCTGATACAGTCGTACTGGCGTCTCAGCACTGATAAGTCTGACAGCTCAGTGGACATATGCGGCCTCCTGGACACAGGAGATCCTTTCATCACCGAGAGGAAGTTCGGTCGCGGTTTCGTGGCGATGACAGCCTTCGCGATGGACCGTAACGACAGCACCCTTCCTTCCCTGAAGATATTTGTTCCTGCGATCCATGAGTTGGTCTATCATCTTGCATCCGCATCCGGTGTGGATGCGAACATAAAACCGGGCACGGAAGTGCTCTTCGAAATGAATGATGGAACCGCTCCTGAAGCCGTATCCGCAAAAACTTCGGCAAGGGCCGACGTGTCGGGAAAGTCCCAGGAAATTCCGGTTGTGACACCTGTTGGCCGCCCAGGGAAGGCTGAACTTCTGAAGGTCGACGGACACCGCCTCATAAGATGTTCCGATACCCGCTGGCCCGGGCTCTACAGGATAATAACAGCGTCAATGAAGGAAGTCCCGAAAGGCGCCGACGGACAGGATCTCAAGGAGATGCCGTTCGTAGTGCTGGCGAATCCGGAAGAGAGCACTTTGGGACGTCTTTCCGACGAGGAGATACTGACTCTGCGCGACCGCATCGATGTGTTCATTCCGAAACTCGTGGAAGATCTTCTGACCGCTACTACCGGAGGCGTTCCCGGCAAGGAGATATGGAAATATCTGATGGCGCTGGCGCTCATCATACTTGTAGCCGAAATCGCGCTTGAACGGTGGATCGCCTCGAACCGCAGGCTTCACAAGGCCGAGGCCGTCGAATTCCATAACCAGACAAACCATTCGCCTGAGAGTTTCCATCTGAAAGGAGTCATGGGTAATGAATGAGATGACGCAGCATTTCCTGATCTCTGAAAGCGTGCCTACGCTGCTCCTGTGGCTGGCGGCGGTACTGCTTTTCATGGCATGGATACGACTGCGCAGGTGGAATGTGGAATCTCCGCATCTGTGGAGACGGCTGGTTCCGGCCGCAGTGCGCGCCATCGTCTGTTTCATCGCACTGCTCGTAGCCGCACAGGCTCTGCAGCGGCATCTGATATTTTCGACAACTTGGGCCGTCTGGCCGATACTTCTCGCAGGTGCGCTGTCTGCAGAGGCTGTCCTCGTGCTATATGCGTTCGAATGCCGGACTGCGCCAAAGCGTGAAGCACGCATGATGAAAATTCTCCGTGCGACGCTTGTGCTTCTAGTGACATTCGCACTTTGCCAGCCTGTCAGGACATTCGAGATATCCAGGAAGATAGACAGGTATGTCGCCGTCGCCGTCGACAACAGCGCATCAATGGATATTGCCGACACTGGGATGGCGCCTGGCGAAAAGGTAAGGCTTGCCGAATATCTTTCCGCCATGAAGGCGAAGCGGCCGTTCCGTTCCGAGGATGTGGTCGCAGTACTCGGCCAGTCGCGCCAGGAGATCGCCGCGCAGATGGACGGACTGCTGGCGATGAGCCAGATATCCACAGGTTCCGCCAACCAGATTCTGGAAAAACTTAAGCCGGCGCTGGATTCCTCGAAGAGCATGTCTTCAGCGATAAAGGCCCAGTCTGCGAAGTTCGCAGATCTGCTGTCGTTGAAAAGTTTAACTGTCGCCGATACTGTCAAGATAAGAGTCAACGCCGTGTCGGGACGTATCAGCAATGAGACATTGAACCAGCTTGACGAGAGGATCAAGCTGCTTGAAGCGGCGATACAGGCCGCCGGCAAAAAGGATGCCGCCAGCAAGAAGATTGAAATTGACTATGGCAAACTGATTGACAACGGGAAGAAGGCGATGGATTCATTGCAGGCGTCTGAAAAGGATACTGCGGTACTGGGAGACGAGATTGACACCGCCTTGTACTATTCCCTCGCTGAAGCTGAACGCAAGGAGGTCGATGCTCTGGCCGCTTTGAAACGGAAGGACCTTGCTTCGAAGATCCTTGCCGCCGTGCCTGCCGTTGGAGCTGACGCGAAGAAAGGCGGAAGCGTGATCCAGAGGATATCGGACAGCTACGGGATGAAGGCTTACACTTTTGCAGTTGCGCCCGCTGAACTCGACATCCAGAAACTTGCAACCGGCAAATTGGGTGCTGATGATGCCAAGGTCGCCGCTCCGGCTTCTCCGGCATCCCTTGGTACGAATATCGCGGCGGTCTTTGGAAAGGCGTCTGCGGACATACCTTCAGGTCAGCTTGCTGGAATCCTCCTGCTTTCGGATGGAAGACACAACGCCTCGGAATCGCTGGAAACCGCCGCCGCGCGTCTCGGTCAGGCCGGAGTCCCCGTATGCTCCCTGGCATTTGGAAATGGCCAGCATCCGCCAAAAGATGCCGCCGTTGTTTCGGCAGATGCTCCCGACGTCCTCTACGTGAACGACAGCTTCAAGGCGGATGTCGATGTCAAGCTGGACAACCTTTCAGGACAGAAAGTTTCAGTCAAGCTGCTTGACGGTGCGAACATAGTCGATACGAAGAGCATCGATGTAAAAACCGATTCGATAAGGGAGAGAGTTGTGCTGTCGGACAAGCCGAAGGTGGTAGGATATCACGCCTACAAGGTCCAGATAGATCCGATTGAGGGAGAGGTCGAAAAGGGCAACAATGAGCTTTCAATTCCGGCGAACGTGACCGATGACCACATAAAGGTCCTATATATAGAAGGATATCCGCGCTGGGAGTTCCGCTACCTGAAAAACCTGTTTGCAAACCGCGACCAGTCGGTCCGCCTGCAGTATGTGATCATGAGTCCCGACAAGATCGACAGCATTCCCGGCAGGACGCCTGTTGCGGCATCGGCGTCAAGGCCGCAGGAGGATCCGGAGGCCACAATGCTCCCCGCGAACGAGGAGGAATGGATGAAGTTCGATGTGATAATTCTCGGCGATGTGGATCCAGCCGTGCTTGGTGCGGACGGAATGAAGTCCCTCAAGAAATTTGTCTCCGAACGTGGCGGGGCGCTTGTGATGATCGCAGGTTCCGGAAAAATGCCGCGGGCATATGCAGGTTCGCCGCTGGAGGAAATGATCCCTGTGAACTTCAAGGCGAGCGACGTCCCGTTCATCAAGGCTCCTGAGGAATGCTACAGGATAGCATTGACACAGGAAGGACGCGAACATGTCGTGACCAAGCTCTCCGTAGAGCCCGGCGATAACGCGAAGGTCTGGAGCGAGCTCCCGTCATTGTACTGGAGACACCCTATCGTGTCTGCGAAACCTGGAGCCGCGGTTCTGGCATATGCGCTGCCATTTGATCCGCCGGCGTTTCTCAAGACCACTTTCGCCAACGAGGTTCCGGACGAGGAGATCATGAAGAAGAGACGTCAGTTCGAACTTGAGAACGCCCTGATCGTCTGCCAGAATTATGCTGTCGGCAGGATCGTGATGATGACTTTCGACGAGTCGTGGCGCCTGCGCTACAGGGAAGGCGACAAGTTCCATCACAAGTTCTGGGGACAGATGCTGAGATGGGCCACCGCCGACAAGCTGATGTTCGGTTCGTCATGTATCAAGGTCGCGGCCGACAGGAGCCGTTACAGCCCCGGTGAAAACGTGAGGGTGCGCGCCAGGATCATGCGCAAGGACTTCTCGCCTGTGTCAAATATGTCGCCGTCTGTCCGTGTCATGAATGGTGACAAGGAAGTAGCCCGGAGAAAGCTGCGTTACGAGATGAATTCCCCGGGCATATATTCCGGCGAGATCGGCATGCTTCCTGAAGGCAACTACAAGCTCGAGCTTGAATGTTCAGGTCTTCCGGACGAACTGGCTGCGGAACTGGGTACGGCCCGCGCGGAATTCGGCGTGGCGGGCTCATCGCCTGCCGAACTTGTCGAACTTGCCGCGGACATGGGCGTCCTGAACAGGCTCGCCACTGTCACAGGCGGAATCGTCGCCGAACTTGCGATGGCGCAGTCTGTCGTGGAGAAATTCGGTCCTCCATCATTGATCCAGACTGAGCGGCGCCAGATATCGATCTGGAATTCCTGGCCGTTCATGTTGTTGCTCATAGGTCTAGCAGTTGGCGAGTGGGTACTAAGAAAAAGGGTTAATCTGCCATGAAAAATCTACAGCTTGAAAAAAGGCTTGAATCCATTCCGGCACCGATAGCGGCCGCGCTGAGGCAGCTTCTGCGCAGGAGCAGGAAGGTCATATTTGTCCGCGGAATATGCGGCGTGCTTGCCGTGTTCGTCGGAATGATATTGTTCGCCATGGGAGTGGACGCAGGCCTGCTGATAGTCTCTCCGGTCGCACGCTGGATACTTTCGGTTGCGATCTACACATGCACTGCGGCGGCGATATATTTCTTCCTTGTCAGGCCGCTGGCGCGTTCATATACGCTTGCCGGAGTCGCGAAGATGATCGAGGCGCACCATCCGGAAATGCAGGAACGCCTGAGTTCCGCGGTCGAGCTTCTGACAACCGTCGATGATCCTGGCCTGCGAGGTTCGCAGAAGCTTATAGACGCTCTCGCCGAGGCTGCCACTGACGACGCCAGGAAGATCAGGCCGAAGAATGAGATTTCGATGAGATTGGCCCTGCCGTTCTTCGCCGCGGCAATGCTTTTCATACTTGTTTTCGCTGCGATATTCGCAATTTCCCCCAGGAAGGCGTCGTTCCTGCTGGCGCGTGCTGCTGCGCCTTTCGCAAACCTCCCTAACATCATGGCTCTCGATCTCGAAGTGCAGCC
>JANYBI010000366.1 GCA_025360875.1 Lentisphaerota bacterium | reverse complement strand
TAGTCGAGAATGATGCGCCTCTTACCGGCAATATGGTGATTTTACCGGATGCGTCAGCCAGGTTTGCCGATTCAAGATCCCGGTCTATTTTACCTTCCAGGCAGTATTTGCTGCCTTCGAGGATATTGAAAGTCTTTCCTGATATTTTGATTTTGGTTGAAGGCCTGCCTGTGTAATCGGGAAGTTTCACATCGGCCTCCAGATTCAGGAGGACAGGACGATGGACAGGAAACACCTTTACATCATTCCTGAAGTCTCCGGCCCATACTTCGAGGATGACAGGCTTGGTCTGCCCAGAGACTTTCAATACCGTGGTATCCTTGGATAGCGGGACGGTCCTAACCTGTTCCATGCCTACTTTATATTTTATATGCTGCGGTCTGACAGTGGAATCGGCTGCAAGGCGGCATTTGATTTCGAATTCTTCACCGTGTGGAACTGTTATTTTTCCGGGAATCCCTTCGATTTTAACAAATGTGAATCTTTCCACGGAAGAGAAGGGATTGAGCCATCGGCTCAGTGCGTTCCTGAATGCCGGTCCCGTGAACAGCACCAGGCAGAGCAACGTTGATGCCAGGGCTATTGACCAGACGGAAAAACGCTTGAGAGACTTCCTGCTGATGGCTTCACAGAAGTCAATGGATTTTGTTTTTTCAGCGATGTTGGTGATTGCGGCGGAACAGAGTTCCTTGGATACGTTCTCGGATAATTCACTGTTTTCAGAAAGCTCTACCACCCCAAGCAGGCTGTCCCCGAGTTTCCTGTGGTGTTTCTGCACCAGCACCGAAAGCGCCTTGAAATCACGGCGTTTCAGCACCACATGGTTTACCGCATAATAGACCAGGTACAGTACCGGTATTGCGCCGCAGAGGAGAAGGGAAAGCCTGATGATGACAGGGGTGTCCCATATTCTGTCGGAAAAATACAGGAGCGCAAACGCGACCGCCATTATGCAGAATGCGGACGCAGCAGCAGTCACACTCTCGACGGCACGCAGTTTCCTCTGAAATTCTTTCAGCTGCGAACTCAGCGATTCCGGCAATGTTAAGTTATCCATGATTACACCCGCAATTTCACACAGCTCGTGCTTTCTTGTAATTTACCCCGGGCAGATTTCGAAAATGATCATCCTGCGTCCATAGGATTGCCCCGTGGCCCCGTGCAGTTGCATAGATCAGGCTGTCAGCCATCGGCAACTTGTGTTTGAGGCTGATCAGCGCCGCGCTAAGAGCTATGTCTTCAGTTATGTCCACAATGAGCCCTTGTTTCATCTGGGCCACGGCTTGAAGGGCGCGTGCCTCATCGGCCACGGAGTTGACCTTCTTGAAGACCTCATATAGGCAGATGACCGGCACAAGCAATGCATGTGTTTCCTCAATGGGACTTGAAAAATAACCGGCGTTGGCTTCATCAAAGAAATATTCGAGCCACCCCGACGTGTCTACAAGGTTCATGTACGATCCTCCTTTTCGCGGACGAACTTCGAATCCAAACCGCGCAGGAAACCCAGCGTTTTACGCATTGGCCGGATCCGGACAAGTTCAATCCTGTCGTCAAAACTTAATATCTGGAGTTTCTCTCCTGGCATGATATGGGCCCGCTCCCTCACCGCCTTTGGGATTACGACCTGGTATTTCGGTGAAACAGTCACTGCGTTCATATCGATCTCCTTTTTGTCGTACGATAACCCGAACGATTAATTTTTTCAAGTTCTTGTAAGTCACTAAATCAGCCCCGTCATCTTCCTGCCTGTCCAATATGACGAAATAAGTACTACTATTATTAGGGCCCACCACCATTGGCACCAGAGCATGAACCTCTTTTCAAGATCGATGTATTTGGGCAGCGCCATTATCTTCGCGACAAGCTTATCCATATTTTCGGGAGTTGTCAATTCGCCTCCAGATATCTGCGAGACTTCTTTGAGGATGTTCCAGTTCGCAGGTTCTCCGGTCTTCTCCCTACTTTCCCTGCTGACGTTTATCTCCGTCTTCATTGAGACAGAATTCTTCTCGGATTCCGTCAACAGCGTGTATGTCCCGTTCTTTTCAGGAATGAACTCCCCTTTATACGAGCCCCAGCCTCCCTTCTCAGGAAACAGTTTGAGACGCTGCACGGATTTGCCCTCCTTGTCCTTCACGCTGACGATTATTTCAGCGTCATTGACGGGCATTCCGGTCCTGTCATGGAGCGTAGCGTTAAGGAAGACTGTCTGCAAGGCTTTTGGGTTTTCAGGCGTATAGAAAAGCCTTATTCCCTCATCATGGGCCAGATGCCGCTTATGTGCCATCCAGCGTACTACCTGACCCCAGAACCTGTAATGATATTTGTCCTCGACACCTTTCCTCCATCGCCATGCGCTGTCGGTCCCGAGGAAAAGTACATTTCCGCTTCCATATTCCTTGATTACAAGCAATGGCATTCTCCCTCCGCCCGATTTGAGTCCGGAATGAACGGCAAGGATGTTCGATCCTGTTTTCGCCGAGAGTACTGCCGCATTCCAGTAGAATCCGGGCAGTTCCCTCCAGAGAAATGAATTCTGGGACGGATTGTCGGCAAGCATCGTGAGAAAATGATCCTTCCCTGTGCTCGTAAGCACCAGCTTCGACTCTACAGGGGAGGATAGCCCTTCCGGCCTGTTCATGTCCATTTCGACAGGCAGAAGCTCTCCGAGGGGACCGTTCACAAGGCTAATTTCCTTACCCTTGATGCCTGGCAGGAAAACCAGTCCGCTGCCCTGATGTTTCACTAAACCCTTTATGTCTTCCACATTCTCGGCTGTAAGCTGTCCCTCTGACACGCCGACATCACCGAGGAAGATCACGTCATATTTCGAAAGCTCGTTCTTAGGAGGGAACTTGTCAAGATAGTTCTTTCCGCCTCCCATGCCGATATCGGGAAAGAAGAGGATTGTGTTTATTTCCATGCCGGGATCCCTGCTGATGGCATTTCTCAGGTAGCGATATTCCCAGCGCGGCAGGCTTTCCACGATCAGGACTTTAAGGCTTTCCTTGCGGACGGC
>JANYBI010000319.1 GCA_025360875.1 Lentisphaerota bacterium | reverse complement strand
GAAAATACTACTAGAAGATGATTTTATCAGATTTATCAACTTTTTCCCAAAGTGAAAGCGTTGACGACAGAGTATATCGATAAATCCGGGCTATTGTGTACTGTGCTTTTTGAAAATATTACGTTTTCGGTCAGGCACTACGTAGAACTGGGCCTGGGCCAAAGTATTGTATTTGGCGACAAGTTCATCAAGCCTGGTCTGACGTACAACCAGTATGATCTTGTTTTCAGTTAGACGGTCCATTAATTACCTCGTCCTTCTCGTAAATTCCACAGGCAAGATGCCTGTGCTAATACATTATTACTTTTTAGGTGCCACTTTCAGCAGTTCCTGCAGAAGCTCGGGAGCTATGTTCAAGTTCCCTATCCTGCCTGCGTTTTCAGCAAGGCTCTGGAATGCGGCAGCAATCAGTTGTGCCGGTTGCATCCCGACGTTAGTCAGAGACTGCATGACTTTCGGATCCACATCCTTGAATGCCTGCATGACGGCGGTCAGTTTGTATGCCTGGGCGTCCGCCTCCTGCTTTTTGTTCTGGACCGAAAGTGCGACAAGTTCCTTGTTCTTTTCTTCAAGTGTGATCTTTCCCTGCATTTCATCCTGGAGAATCAGCTGGCGCTTCTCCTGAATGGCCCTGTCGGCGTCAATCTGGGTCTCCCTGATCTGCCGCTTCTTGCTCTCAACAGCGATTTCCGTGTTCAGTTCGTTTTCCTTGATAGAACGCTCCTGTTCGACAGAGGCATTGCGGCGGCGGTAAATCGCCTCATCCGCCTCCAGTAGCAGAAGTTCACGTATTTTCGCCTCAAGAGCACGGGCCGTTTCCGGATTTGGCTTTACAGCCAGCACGGAAAGAGCCATTACTTCAATGCCCAATTGGGCGACAAACTCGGAATTTACCAGATTCTGTCTGACCTTTTGGACCAGTTCATCGGAAGACTGCAACGCCTGTCGGAGCGTCAGTTTCTGGAGTTCAGCCCGCATCAGGACCTGAGTCTGGTTTATTACCCTCTGCCATATTTTCTTCGGATCGTCAGACACATAGTCCCTGGCATTTTGCGCCAGGGTGAAATTCAGGATCTGAGCAAGTGTTTTTGGCTCCTTGACCCTATAGGCCACCTGACCCTGTATCGTTATATCCTGGAAGTCTGCTGTGACTTCATTGAGAATGAACGGAACATCAATGCTTGCCATCGGCACAGCGACAAGCGAGGTTGTCGGGGCATAGTAGAAGAAAGATATTCCCGCTCCTTCCCTTACGACCTTGCCCTTCTTGTACTGGAGCATATAGGTGTTCGGCAATGCTTTCATGAATCTGATACCTAACATGGTGTCCTCCCTTTCTTTTATTAATTTGACCTCTGCTGTTTTAGTTTCCATATTTTAAAGCTCAAAATTGAAACCTTCCTTGACCTTCTCGTCATACTTCCTCTTATCGAACTGATAAAGCTGGGCGGCCCGATGGGACACATCCGTTTCAATTTCGTCCAACTCCTCGATGATTCCCATGTTCAGTATCTTCTTGCGGAAATTCCTCTTGTCCAGCTTACGGTCCAAAATCTTCTCGTACATCTGCTGCAGCTGCCGTAGCGTGAACTTATCCGGGAGCAGCTCAAAACCGACAGGCTGGTAGCGAATCTTCCCTTTAAGCCGTTCATAGGCGGTTTTAAGGATCTTCTCATGGTCGAAGGCCAGTTTTGGAATATCGTCCATGGCAAACCATGCGGCATTCCTGGCGTCTGTCGAGGCCTGAACCTTATGTTCCGAAAGATTGACAAGCGCATAATACGCGACAGTGACCACATGTTCCCTCGGATCCCGTTTGGGTTCGCTGAAAGTATAGAGTTGTTCCAGGAAGACGTTCTTCAGTCCTGTCTCCTCAAGGAGTTCCCTCCGGGCAGTCGATTCAAGAGACTCTCCCACCGTTGCGAATCCGCCCGGAAGTGCCCACATCCCCTCAAACGGTTCAAGGCCGCGCTGTATCAACAGGACCTTCAAATCCTCATCATCAAGCCCGAATACCGCGCAGTCCGCAGTCAAAGCAGGTCTGGCATATTTATATGCGAAACCCATAATTGCTCCTTTGCTTGATAGTGTTATTTATACACAAAGTATAGTGTAAAATTAACACTATGTCAAGTGGTAAAGTGAAGATTTAGTGGTTTTTTTAAGATGGGCTTTTCAATCCTGTTTAACTATCTATGAGTTCTGTGTCTCTTTATATCAGCTTTTCCTGAAAGAAAAGTCTTTCCTGTGAATCCTGTTCGGGGGGGAAGCCGAAGAAGCGGTGGAAGACTTTTGAGAAATAATTGCTGTTGTTGAATCCTACCGCGAAGGCTGTCTCGGATATGGAGAGTTTTCCTTCCTCCAGGAACGACCGGGCCTTTGCCATCCTGAGACGGGTAAGGTGTTCGAAGATGGTGAAATCATTCTCATCGCTGAAAATGCGGCAGAGATGGAACGGGCTGACACCGACGTTTCTGGATATCTCCTCAAGGGTCAGAGGTCGCGAGTAATTGTTTTCGAGGTAGGACTTCACCTTGCCCACTATCCATTCGCTGTGCTGTTTTTCAGTTTCGGATTTTCCAGTCAGTCTGGCATCCTTCCTCCTCCCCTTCTCAGACAGCGAGAGTATTCTCATAAGTATTTCGGAGAGCTGTACCCTCACTATGAAATCCTGCCTGTTGTCGTCACCGGAGAATTCACGGCGGAACTGCTGGATGAGCATCGATATCGACTCTTTTTTCGGTATTGAAAGGCCGGTGAGCGATTTGCATGACAGGCGCGAGAAGAAATCCTTTTCGCATGCCCATTGGAACTGGATCATGAAAACCTTGAGCCCCTCATCGAAATCGAATTCATCCCTGTGCAAAGTATTTGAGGGCACCAGGATCGTGTCTCCGGCAAAGGCCCTTGTTTTCCTGCGGTTCATTATCAGGGAGATGGAGCCGGATATGATATGCAGGAGCTCGCAATTGCTGGAAACATGGTTGTTCATCGACCATACAGGATCGAATATAAGGTTTCCCATAGAGTGTATTACAGGCAGCTGGTCTTCCAGTTTCATGGATTTTCCCATAGGAACGCAATGCCTTTCATGTGATAGCAATAATTTACTCTTTACAGGTGGAATCGGCACCAATATAATAAACCCAGTAATAAAAAAAACACATATTAAAGGAGTAAATAATTATGAGCACGAAAATTCTGGCGGTCAATGGCGGGAAAAGAACGGTTCCGGAAGGAATGATCAAAAACTGGCCCCCGGTAGATGAGACGGACAGGGAGCTTGTAATGAAATCGCTTATGGGCGGGAGCCATGCCTTCGGCCCGAACTGCGAGGCGTTCCAGAAGGAATATGCGAAATGGAACGGAAGCAAATATACGATTTTCACAAACAGCGGGACGGCGGCCCTGCACATGGGGATCTATGCCTGCGGAGTAGGTGCAGGCGATCATGTGCTGGTGCCAGCGTATTCATGGTCATCAAGCGCGACCTGCATCCTCCATCACAATGCGATTCCGATATTTGTGGACATTGATTTCGCCACTATAAACATTGATACCGACAAGATAGAGGCAGCCATTACTCCGAGGACCAAGGCGATAGTGGTAGTCCACCTGCACGGGCTTTCCGCGAACATGGAGAAAGTCCTTGCCGTAGCGAAAAAGCACAAGCTCAAGGTGATTGAAGACGCATGCCAGGGACATGGAGCCGAGTTCAGGGGCAGGAAAACCGGAAACTGGGGCGACTGCGGCGCATTCAGCTTCAACCAGAACAAATGTCTTTGCACAGGCGAAGGCGGCATGTTTGTGACTAATAATGAGGAAATGTACAAGGATGCGCTCAAGCTCTGGAGCTTCGGCGAGACCAGTACCCCTTCTGAAAAGAGGGATTACCACGCCTATGCCCTGGGCTGGATGTACAGGGGAAGCGACCTGGTGGCGGCATTCGGACGCGCCCAGCTTGCAAAAATCGACAAGTATATCGATATGCAGAATGAAAATGCGGCGGTCCTCAATAAGAGGCTCAAAGGAGTGAAAGGGCTGATACTTCCATATGAACCTGAACGCGGCATGCACAACTGGTACAACTATACCAGCCGCATCGACATGAAGGCGATAGGTTGGGATGGTGATCCGCAGAAGATGAGAAACGCCGTAATGAAAGCCCTCAATGCGGAAGGAGTTCCGGTCGGCGTCTGGCAGAGTTTCGCACTTCCCGACATGACGGTATTCAAGGCCAAGAACGCCTACGGACACGGATGTCCATGGTCTTGCAACGGCGCAGGCGACGGCGTAGAATACAAGATCGAAAATTATCCTATGTCCATTAAGCATGTGGACACGCATTTCGGAATGACCACACCGCTGCGCGCCCCCAACCGTTTGGATGTCGCGGAAAAGGTCGCCGACGCCTTCATCAAGGTATTTGAGAACATCAAAGAAATAGTTCCTGAGTAAGTCATTACAAATTTCAACAGGATATTGAATGAACGCATACAAGTCTGACTGGCTGGAAGCGCGCCAGCGAATGATCGGCTGGTGGGAAGGTAAAAAAGCAGACAGGGCTTTGGCCTCAATAAAAGCTCCGGTTGTTCCATTGAATCCTGTCAAGTCCTCATATATTCCGGACGTGCCGGATAAATATACGGATTTTGAAACTGTATTCAACAATCTTGAATACGGGCTGGAACGTACATTCTGGGGTGGTGAAGCATTTCCCTGCCATTGCGTCTATCTGGGGCCGATGTTTCATCAGACTTTCCTGGGAAGTAAGCCTAATTTCACACCGTCAACAACCTGGTATGAACCATGTTACAGGGATTTGGACGATTTGCTGGAACTTGAGTTTGACCGGGACAACTGCTGGTGGAAGTTCTGGAAAGAAATGGTGAGACGTTCTGCGCAAGGAGGAAAAGGCAGATATCTTACAAGCTTGAGAGTCCCGTATTCTGAGTTACTTGTCAGTCCGTGAATATACACTGCGGACGAAGATCCGCCATGCTTTTTATTTCGAATACATCCATTAGCCGCTGTAAGAGCGCGGCAAATCTTTCATGCAGCC
>JANYBI010000235.1 GCA_025360875.1 Lentisphaerota bacterium | reverse complement strand
GGAGTTCCATTATTTTTATGGCAAAATGGGTGCCATTGGAATCGGAAGCCTTGAAGACAGTGCCGATACTGCCCTTGCCGACAAGTGAAATTATCCTGTATCCATCAATCGAAGTGCCTGACAAGTCATTCAAATTGAATTTCCTCATATGATATTTTAGTACGGATTAAGGAAACGACATAGTTTACTGAATACGTACTGCGCAAGGGAATCCTAAGACAAAGGAATCAGTTCGGCCAGCACGCTTGTCTCAAGATATTCGAAGTCAAAAGGTTTGGTAATAAAGTCCTTTGCGCCAAGCTGCATGCATTTTTTTGCAACTTCCATGTCACCGAGGCCCGTTATCATGATCACATGTGTGGAGGGGGTGATTTTCTGGATCTGCTGCAGGAGCTCAACCCCGTTCATGTCAGGCATGCATATGTCGACGAGAGCGAGCTTTATATGCGAAGTCCGCATGATTCTTATCGCATCCTTGGCGGAAATGGAAGTGACAGTCTTCACACCTTTCTTAGACAGATATATTTCAAGGAGCGAAAGGATGTGCGGATCATCGTCGATGACGATTACGGAAGGAGTTTCTTTTTCCTCTTTCATGTTTGCTCTCCATCTTAAAATATAATGTATAGGATAAGAATAACCCCGTGCATTAATCTTTCAAGCGCCCAATGGAATTCAAATCCAATTTTCAAGGCGTTGCTGGCCCCTTGCCGGAAAATTCTTTTACTGAATTATTCTTCATGATAAGATCCCTGCACGAGGGACCGCAGTTGAAAAGGAGGTCCAGGATTGAAAGATTGGGTTCGAAGCCTCCCGAAACCTGTCCATAGACGGGAGCATTGAACTCCTGGATGAAATTGGCAATGCCTTCTTTCCGGAGCAGTTCGAAATCGACATAGTCCAAACTGTGTTTCCCGTGCAGATACGAACCGGAACCGGTCTTCCTGCATATATCCAGGATAAGAAGTGTTGAAACACCTGAAATCCCCTCGGCTGACGCTATCTTCAACCGGGTCCGTATCTCAAGTACTTCAAGGCACATCCTGATGAAGGAGATGTTGAAATCGGCAAGCATGATCCATTCTTTTCTCAGCATCTCTTCCATTCTGGGATAGAAAAAATCAAAATATGCGGCCTTCCTGTAATTAAGATAGAGAGTCCTTTCATGGACATGCCGCCAGTTCTTCGAATTGTCAATTTCCACGGCGTTGATAGGCTGCTTGTAGCGTCCCGCGTTCTTCACTGGAATGCCAAGCCACTGGACTGTACCGTCCGACAGCTTGATCCTGTTGCGGTTATGGTACTCCTTTTTCACATACTGGGTGTTGTCGACTATCACAAAGACATCCACCGAAGCGGCTTTTGCAAAAAAGCCGCCGTACGGATAAAGGTTAGGCTGGTGGCCAGCAACTAAGCTCATCCCTGTGTTTCTCCAATATTTTTTCCATTTTCACCACATGCGACTCCTCCATTCCGGGATAAAGCGGAACGGATACTATCTTCTGATGGGCCCAGTCCGCATTCGGAAATTTGCGTCGTGACTCGCCCAAGTACATGAAAACGGGCTTGAAGACCGGACGTTTGGCCTCTATGCCTGATTCCTCGAAAATCCTTATCAGCGCAGGCGCAGCCCTCTTGCTGGAAACAACAAGGAAACGGGAGAAGATGCTGTCCGGCAGGGCTCCGCCTCCCAATGCCCGCACATATCTCCGCGCAATTGCCTTCCTCATGGCTATGAACTTTTCGAGCTTATTCAGCTGGCTGATGCCCAGTGCCGCATTCAGGTCGGACATATTGAAATGCAGATGAGGTTCCCATCTGTCGCGCTTGTCATGATCGAATAGATCGACAGCACGCCTGTAAAGTTCCATTCCATCTCCTGCAATGGCTCCGCCATGTCCAGTCGTGAGGAGCTTGGTCGCATAGAACGAACATATCGAAATGCGCCCGATGCTTCCGACCCTCATGCCATCAATATCCACCGCAAGCGTCTGGGCACAGTCTTCGATAAGATTCCTGTTCGTGATTTCGTGAAGCGGCGCGGGAATCCCGAAAAGATGCGCCCCGATCACTGCGGACACATCCTTCATCCGGTTGACGGCTGAAGTATCGATCGCCAAGGTGTTCCTGTCGATGTCAACAGCAACCGGACGGAGTCCGGCGATGGCGATGGCGTCGAGGGGCGCGCCGCATATATAGGCGGGCACAGCGACCTTGGAATTTTTCTTCAGCCCCATTATTTTGAGTGCCGCAGCAAGTGCGTCAGTACCGCTCTGAACAGGCAACGCCCATTTCCTGTGCAGCAGCCTGGCAACACATTTACCTAGAAAAGCCGTTCTTTTACCGCTTGAAATATGCCTATCCCGAAGTACTTGTAATAATGAAGCTTCATCATCAGAGTCAAAAAACGGGCTGGAATGATGTATTTGAACTCTTTTCATATATGATTCTTTTTGCTGTTGGCGTATAATATAGTTTTAGAAATTCATAAATGCCAGAAATGGTTGTCCATTTGTACGTATTCAGTAAACTATGTCGTTTACTTAATCCGTACTAAAAAACAAAATGCAAAATCACTTTTTCGATGATTTGTTCTACAAGAAAATGCCAAAACTGGACGGGGGCACAATGTTTTTTACGTTAAAAGCCACTTTGTCATAAAAAAGCTGTTGATTTCGCATTTTATTAGATGTAAATATTCAATGAACAAATATAGTTCAGTGAATATTTACACAAACATGAGAGCAAGGAAGCATTGATGGAGAATAATTTTTCAGACAAGACTCTCAACATTGACATTACCGACTATTGGATGATCATCCAGAAGAGGTTCTTCCAGATTCTCCTCATAATATTCCTGGTCATCAGCGCTACCGTAGCCTATACGCTCAGGCAGGAACCTCTCTACCAGTCTGAATGCAAGATCAAGATATCCTCACGCCAGCCCATGGCCACGATAGAGGGCGCCCAAATCACCTGGTACGGTTCCGGTGGAAACGAGATAGGCTCCGAAATCGAGCTGATAACCAACAAAGATCAGATCATGGACACGGCGGCCGACATACTTAAGAACAGGGAAAACAGCATCTATTTGACTTCGGACAAGTCCAAGGACTATTATGCCGACTA
>JANYBI010000230.1 GCA_025360875.1 Lentisphaerota bacterium | reverse complement strand
AACGACCTGTCAGATGTCGAGGAGATCGCTAGGCTCAAGAAGCTTTTCGGATTTGAATATCTTTTCGGAGGATTCGGCTGGGACGAGTTCAAGACCATGGATTCGGTCCGCAAGACGGCAGATCTGATAAACAGGATGACCACCGCTCTCAAACCCCATAAGCTCAAGCTCGCATTGCACAACCATTTCTATGAATTTGACCGGATCGACGGGCGCATCGTGGAGGAATACATCGCTGAAATGTGTCCGGACGTTGTGTTCATGATCGACATCTACTGGGCCAGCAACTTCGGTAAGAATGACGCCGCGGAACAGGTGAAGAATTTCCGTTCGCGGACACCTTTGCTCCATATCAAGGATGGATTGATGGAACGTCCTGACCCTGTTGGTCAGCCTTACGGCGGACCGATGTCGGCTGTCGGCGCAGGCAAGGTCAACGTCAAAGGCGCAATTGCTGCCGCTGACCCGAAACTGCTGAAGTGGCTCATCGTTGAGATCGACCGCTGCGAAATGGATCGCATGAAAGCCGTGGAAGCCAGTTACCAGTATCTCGTAGGCAATAAGCTCGGGGTCGGGAAGAAGTGACTAGTGGACGGAAAGTTTTAAGTGTTAAGTTTTAGGTTTTAAGTAAGACGAGGCAATTTCAAGATTGCCTCTTTTGAGCTGATTTCAAAGTTGGTCCTCCGCAGGAGGATTAGCGTGTGTAAGATATTGAATACCAAGACACGCTGAAGCCGTGAACTCCAACGGGCTTGTTTCCGCAACTGACGTTTTTCGTATTTTTGAAATCAGCTCAAGGCAAATAATAAGGTGCTGGGAGATTCGGCTCTGTGCATTTGTGCGAAAAGGAAAAATATCGGGAGTAATTCATGAAAACTTATCGGGTAGCGTTCATCGGATGCGGTCGTATCGCCAGCCTTCACGCGGATGGATACAAGATCAGTCCGCAATGCAAGGTGGTGGCGTTGACAGACCTAAAGAAGGATGCCACCACGGCGTTCGCGGAAAAGCACGGGTTTGCGGACGCGGAGATCTTCACCGATCACAAAACTATGCTTCGCAAGGTCAAGCCTGACATCGTGAGCATATGCCTCTGGACAGGTCTTCACGCGCAGGTTGTCAAGGACTGCGCGGCGGCGAAAGTCCGGGCGATCCACTGCGAGAAACCTATGGCAACCTCCTGGAAGGATGCGCTGGCTATGGCGCAGGCGGTTAAAAAGTCCGGAACCCGGCTCACATTCAACCATCAGAGACGCAAGCTTCCGGCCTTTAGCATGGCTCGCAAACTTGTAGAAGACGGGGAAATCGGACGTCTCCTCCGGATCGAGGCGTTTAATCCCATGAATATTCTCGACTGGGGGACGCATGTGCTCGATATGACGCTCAAGATGAACGGCGATACTCCGGTTGTCCGGATACTGGGGCAGATCGATGCGAGAGAAGGCGGCTCCTGGTTCGGCTTACCGTTTGAAAAGGCGGCAATTGCCAGTCTGACCTTTGCCAACGGAGTTACGGCCGTGATCCAGTCCGGCGAACAGAAGGAGATGAACCTCGGTTTCCGTCTTCATGGCACGGATGGCGACATCGAGATCATGGAGACCGTACCGCACCTGCGCATTAAGCGGAAGGGGAGAGCTTCCTGGCAGACTGTGAAAGTTAAAGGCGATCTGCATGGCGCCGGCAACGATCATATGAAGGCGGTCATGAAGGATATCACGGATGGACTGGGCAAGGGAAAGAAGAGTGAGTTGTCTGTTGATCGGGCATTGCACGCCACGGAACTTGTCTACGCATGGTTCGAGTCAGCATTGAAACGCCAGACGATAGAACTGCCATTGCCTCCGTCTTCCACAAGTTATCTGACACTCGCCAAGGCGGCGGGAATCAAATGTTCGGCATAAAGAAAATTATCACGTCACATAGATCGCCTCTGAAATGGAAGGATGTGCCCATCTGGCTGCGCGCCATCTGGATCGTCGCCATAGTCAACTTCATGAGCTTCTTTGTCATCGCAGTTTTGTGCGGCGGTGACGCCGTGAATGGGAAAGCGGAGGGTGGCAGATTCTTTTTGATGAGTCACGGACACTATACCGAAGTCACCAGGCTATTCTTCGAATACAGTCGAATTCACACGTACTCGATTTGGGTTACTCATCCGTTGGCGCTTATTGGGACGTTCTGGTTTTGGTCAAGGCGGAAGGAACAGATTGAATGATTACCAAAGCCGAACCATGGCCTGGCGCTGACCGCTGCCAGCACTGGGTCGGTCCGGGATTGCAGGGCAAGAAGGCAGCGGCAGCACAGGCCTGACGACAAATTGCAGGGCTGTCAGGCGGTAGTTCCCTTGCGTGGGCGGAGAAAGTCCACCAATTTCGAGCTGTGAAATTTCGAATTATGCGCCTCAGCAGGCTTACATCTCGAGGCAGTCTGGCCGCCAGCAGCAGTTGTCCTGCGAGCACTTCGCGGCGTCACCTGTGCCGTAGCACTGGGAGTTCCCCTCTGCCGCCTGGATGTCGCGGATTATTTCATCTTTCTTCGCGGTCCTGGAGAGGGAGATC
>JANYBI010000202.1 GCA_025360875.1 Lentisphaerota bacterium | reverse complement strand
TAGTCATGTATACCTTCAGAGCATATGCCCCAAGTGCAGGAAAATGGTTAAGCCGAGAGTCGTCGTAGAGACGGTATCATTTCCATTTATATCAATGCTGTGGGTTTCGGATATCAGGCCGTTTCCGAGCCCTGTCAGCCTATTCTTTGTGGTACCGGTAGTGACGGATCCATTGTCCCCATAGACCTTGGAAGTTGCCACAGACCACCACTGACCTGAATCAGACTGATAAGAAGTTTCAGACTCGGAAATCCGATCATCTGAAGCAAGATCGATCTGGCCGTTGGCGTTCAGGTCCAGAACTGTCTGGATCTGATTGTTGAATCCATCGTAAGCATAAAGCGTATCGACCTGGTTGGTTGAGGTCTTTTTTACAAGAAGGCCCTGGGAATTGTAGAAATAGTTCGTGGCGATGGCGCCGTTATAGCCGGGACGCTCCTCGGAAACTGTCCTTCCAAGTGCGTCAACGGTTGTTTTAACGTAGTTTGGTCCATTTTCAGAAGCCGTGTATATTTTCGTCCACAGGGTTCCATCTTGGTTCACGCCGTAGGTGTAGTATTTCGGTACGAGAGCTGTGCCGACGAGTGATTTGATTCTTCCGTCAAGATAAAGGTCTTTGCTTTCGGTGAAACCGCCAGGATGGGTTATGGAGATCGTCCTATCTCCATTTGAATATGCATATGTTGTCACGAGTCCTGCGACATCAGTGGTGGAAGTAACACGTCCGGCCAGATCGTGGATGGCAAAAGAGGAAAGGCTGGTTCCTCCTCCAGAAACGGTCACTGAGAGCAGACGGTCTTCTGCATCACAGATATAAGCTGTCGATGGACCGTCGACTTTGGTCTTTGAAACCATCTGCTTGAGCAGATTGTAAGAGTAGTTGTACTGGGTTCCATCGGAAGTGGTCTCAGAATCCTTGCTGCAGCAGTTCCATGTCGCGGTCGAATATGTACCGTCTGAATTGTACGAGGCAAGAACATGGTGCTGGGCATCGAAGGTGTCCACATTCCATGCGACTCTTGAATATCCGGCGCCGTCATAGGCATAGGTTTCGGTCATGACGTTATTGTTCCTACCGTCAGTCACTTTAGTTTCCTTGGTGGATTTCCCTGCCACGCCTGCGGGATTTGCGGAAGTGCCGTGAATCACGATTTGACGTAACGCATCGCCAGTTCCTGCGGTAAAGGAGCATGAAGCAGGATCAGGATTTGCTGAATAGGTTCCATATTCATATGAATAGCTGTCGAGTTTTCCGTCTGTCCATGTGATAGACTTGATCCGGCTTGTACCTGCATAATAGACGGTTGTCTTGCGCTGATTGGTTGAATCTCCGAAGGCGGCAATCCCTTCTTCCTTAATCTCAATTGCTTCTCCGTTGACAGTCTTGTATACGAAATATTTCTTATTGACTGTTATTCCAAGTATCTTGGTCTCAACTGTGCGCGCACGTCCATCGTTTTCCAGGAGCTCGTCGGCGGTATCGAGGGACGTGTAGGAATAATAGACTGCCTTTGCAGAATTTGCGGCTGAGTCGAAGGCGGCATCGAGATAGGAAGACACAACAAGAGTCGGCCTTCCCGTAGAATCATAGTCATAGCTTTCCCATGAGCCATCGGGTTTTAGAAGCGTCTTCATCCTGCCGTATCTCCCAGTTTCTGAAGATGTCATATAATAGGTGTATGAGGTTTTGAGGTTTGCTCCATCAGGATCCAATGTTTCGTCGACGATTGCAGGTCCCCAGTCAAACTTATGGGAGTTCGAGACTTTTTTCGATACGACATTGTTTGCGGCATCCCTAGTTTCCTCGATAATCTGGCAGTCGGTTGTCTTGAAATCCCCGAAATAATGTTTCGAGGCCGTACGGAGCCCTGCGCCAGAAGTGACCGTCCATGCGTCCGTACCCTCCGTATATGTCCAGTCATACACATAAGTTGTCCCCGCTATGGTCTGGGATATGCGGACATTGTTGAAGTTCGTGTCGCTCCTGTTCGGGTTTTCGACTGTCCACAGTTCGACTGGACTGTTCTGGGGGACATATAGTCCCTGTCCATTCTTTGAGCCAGCGTTTTCAGGGGCGTAGAGGCGGATCTCGTATTTGTAGTCGTCTATGACGACAAAGTCGGCAAGCCCGTCGGCTGCGGACCAGATCTGGCGAAGTGCATTATCCCTGTAGATGGGTTCAACCTGGACATCCTGGCTGTTCCAAGTGAGTTCCTGTCCTTGGGGAGTTATGATTGTAGGCTTTGCCATAAGGTAATTATCGGCTGGGAAACGGGCCTTATATCCGGTCGGGGAAAGTCTTTCATAATAGGCGGGATGATTGGTCTCAGGCGCGATATAGCGCATCTTTGAATTCATGGCTACATCTTTGCCGATGGGAAGCCCCGAATATCTGTCATTGGCAGTCAGGGCATCAAGATTGAACCGGTACGTGATTCCCTGTCCATTGGGACGGGCAACTGTCACGTCCACATATGTATATGAAGTGTTTCCCTGTCCTTTATCGTGAGTGCTCGGGGCATCCACTATATATGAATTGAATTCAAAATCAAAGGCGAGGCTCTGCGGAGTGAACAGCGATGCCGTAGGCTTTTCCGCTTGAAGAAGGATCGTCCCAGAGGGGATCTCAGGCCGGTTCACAGGCCGCCCAAATGGAATCTGCATGTTTATGCACTTCGGATCATTGGGCGTTTTCTTGTTGCATGGGCACTGCTGGGATGAGCCGGGACACAAGTTGAGAGCCTCAAGAATATCACTTAGTCCCAACATCTGGCACAGCAGTGGAAGCAGGGGCTTCGGCGGCTCCGTTGTCGTAGGATTAGTCGCCATCACGGGAAAAATCAATGCCATAAGCAGAATCAGCGCCAGTATTCTTGTTTTCATCATGTATTCCTCATATATGAATTATTAATTTTAAAGTTCAAGACATAAATCTTTCAATAACTCTTCAGGAGCGTCGAGCCCTGGTAGAGATTGATGGTATGGCAGTTGCCCGTATAGGCGCCGGGTGCCCTTATCATGTTGTACCTATAAACTCCGTATTCATCGAAGTCTGCGGCGGTGATCCAGCGTTCTATCAGGCCGTCATCGAACGTTATGCCACCTACGAATATTTTCAGGTAGATGCTTAAGTCAGGCGGTACATAGCTGAGGCTGATCTGGCTCTGTACCATGGTGCTGCCGTCCATGAAGTTTTCAATGACGCCCAGGGAGGGATGAGTCGCCTCGGCAGTGATAATTTTGATACTGGCATTCGACATGATCGGTCCGTCCTGCCCGAGCCTTGCGATGGCGTAGCCGGGTGCGTTCTGTATCGGCTTGATGTCGAGCCGACGTCCGGGATTGAGGTTGCTTTCAAACATGTTTATATTCCAATCGTGCTTGACAACGGCCAGATCGTCGAGATTAGGATTGTCCCATGCTCTGGACTCATTGAAGAAGCAGACAGGATTTCCGCTGAAGGAGCTAGAAACTACTTTTACAGTGATAGAACCGGTTACTGGCGTTCCATTGCCATCAGGTGTGAAAGTCGCCGACACCTGTATATCTCCGGTATTTTCAAACTTGTAAGGAACCGATGAATCGGATGTAGTTGTGAGAGTGTTGCCTTCGACGCTGATCGAAACTGAACCCTCTCCATTCTCAGGGAATGCTGTCAAAAGTAGCGAATCACCGAGACGGATCATCTGGTTGCCATCCTGGAGGATGTTCGTAGGGGTCCACGTGACGGTTTTGTTAACGGAGAACTGCCCGTTCTGGAATGATATTGTAAGGTTGCTAGGCGCATTCGGCGTAAGTGTGACATCGGAATACCAGCCGTTTTCGATGCTGTGGCGTATGTCGGGCTGTACGGGCTCCTCTTCCTCCTCCGTATAGAAACCTGCGATGGAAATCTGCTCTATGTTTGAAGCGCTTCCGCCTTCAATGCATA
>JANYBI010000112.1 GCA_025360875.1 Lentisphaerota bacterium | reverse complement strand
TGCGCCATTTGTCAATTTTTAGAAGTTCCCTTTAGACTTAAAACTGTGTTCCCGTCCCAGTATATGTAGTTCCTGTCCGGGGATATTATTATGGTCCTGATTACTACCGTGGTGGAGGCCATGAAGGACACGAAGGCCATGAAGGACATGACAGGCACTGAGGGGAAGTTTGAAAGTTCGGGAATGCGGGAGTTCGGAAGTTCGTCCGAACCCGTAATCCAAGATTTTCTCGCACAAAGGCACCAAGCCACCAAAATTCTTTCACCATGAAGGGCATACTTCGACGGGCTAGTTCGACATAGGCTCACTACAGGTCAGTACAGGCGAATTACATTAAAAATCAATTAAATGAACTAAATAAAATATGGGCTGGTATGAATGATTATCCGGAAACGAAATCGCTTCCGAGTAATCCTTCCACCCAGCCCATAACCTTTCTGCGAAAGGTTGTTTGCTTAGCAAACATATTTTACAGGATTAAGACTCCGCGTTTTTGCGTCTCTGCGTTAAGATATCTTATCTGCATTCATCTGTGTCATCTGTGGGCAAGAGTCCTGAAGAGCCTCTTTTCCCATATATTCATCCGAGGTTGGAAGTTGAAAGTTCGATGTTCGACCTGTCCTGACCTGTAGTGAGCTTGTCGAACTAGCCTGTCGAAGGATTTTCAGGCCTTTTAATTCAATTCCAGCCCTTTTGCCTTCAGGAGATTCCGCAGCAGCCCGATATCAATTCCGGATGACAGCGTGGTTGTCTTGCCGTCAGTGGCGAGCTTCAGTCCGTCGATGATGGCCTTCTTGATTTCAGGCTGGTCCCCCTTGATCTCGCTAGTGATGCCAAGCACGACAATGCCGCTGACCAGGTCCCTGAGGGCTTTTGCCTTCTCCTCGTTCTGCATGGTGATCTTTGCCGTAGCTGAGACCTTCTTCTCCACTATGTTTACTTCCAGACGGCCGTTGACGAGATTCGCCAGGAACGGCTTCTCCTTGACCTGCTGTTCAGGAAGATGCAATAGCGCGATGTTGAACATGGCGTCGGAGGCGGCAAGATTGTCCATGACAGCCAGACTTTCCTTGTCCCATCCCGGTTTCCCGCTGGCGTAGATGCTGATGAACTTGTCGACGAGTTCGGGCCGTCCGAAAGCGACGATATTATCGTTGATGAGAGTGCCCTGGTTGATCTCATTCTTCTGTTCGTCCTTCATTTCGATGGTGACGAGCGTTCCGGGTCTCGCCAGTCTCGTCGATTTGCCCACGATCGGGGAATTCAGGATGTCGTCAGATTCAAAATCGCCTTCGAGGATGATGATCACTTCCTTGTCCCTTACGACACCTAGCCATATGCAGTCGACGGCGTCAAGGCTCAGTCCGCTGAACTCCCTGATCTTGTCGATATGTTCCTTGAACTTCTTTTCAGCGGCATCGATGATCGCCTTTGCCTCTTCGCTTTTCCGGGCGGCCTTGAGGTCCATCCTGACGCAGAACATGGCTTCCGGCGGGATGCTCTCGGAGAGTTTCTTCCTGACAGCAGGTTCTTCGGCCTGGCTGGAGATGAATGTTGCGATGGTGACAGCTGCCGCTATTAGGAACGTCCTGATTTTCATTTTGCTGGTTTCCTTTATTTATACCTAAATCCGACAACGCTTGAGAAAGCATCACGGATTTAGGTTTATGTAATTCCATGTTGTTCTACTATAATACGCCATTTGCATCTTGCAGGTTACAATTGGGAATTTGCATTTATCAATTGCGGGAATGTAACCCCAAAGTTCCGGAGATAAAGATTTTCTCGCACCAAGCCATCCGCCTTCGTTGGGATACTACGGCGCGACAGGCAAAGCCACCAAGAATTTTTCACCACGAAACACACGAAGCACACGAAAATTGAATTAATGAATCAGAAAAATATGGGCTGTGGAAAAGAATTGCTCGGAAGCGAATTCGTTTCCGGGTAATCATTTATCCCAGCCCATAACCTTTTTGCGAAAGGTTTCCTGCTGCGCATGAATATTTTACCGGATTAAAACTTTGTGCCTTAGTGCCTTTGTGCGAGAAGAATATTTTTCGTGTGCTTCGTGGTGATGTTTTTCTGCCTATCGCGCCGGAGCCAGTTCCGGGCGTCCGTTCAGGCTGGCCTCGATTTTGCGTTCGAGGAAGAGCATCTGGCCCTCCTTGAGAGGTATGATGCGATCATGTGCGCGAATCTCCACCCGCGTCTGAGTCGTTCCGGCCTTGCGTCCCATCTCCCTCACGATAGACTCAAGTTCGGAGATCGCGAAATCATTTGCCGCATTCATGTTCCTGAAGGTCGGAGTGCCTGGTAGTCCTTCGATGCGGTAGAGTCCCTGATCGTCCACCGCTATCGCTACGCGCCGGCGGATGCGCACGAGACTGGTGATGGCTCCGATGGCGTTTGCGACATCCGCGTGCTCCGGAATGATCGCCTCTGCCTGGAGCAGCCGTGCCGCCGCAGGCAGGAAGAAATGTGTCGGTGCGCCGATCCCGATCACCGGCGCCTGCAATGCGATCCTCACGCCGCAACCCTTCATGTCCGCACCGAGGGCGCGGTTGACCAGGGCCATGGCTGCCGGGGAGTCTTCCAGGGAATCCGTGTCAAACTCGCCGGCCAGCTGCGTCTTGAGCAGTTCAAGGGCCAGACAGCGGACGAAGCGGTCCTGGACCTGTTCGATGAACCGTTCGATATCTGTTCCCAGAATTTTGGCGTACATGTCGCAGATCCGCCGCGAAACTTCGCCATCCCATAGACGGAGCAGCCCCATGGCGTGGAGCATGTCGGTAGGCGTTAGGCCGCAGCGCTGGACGATGTGGTCCTCTTCAAGCTTTTCCAACGGCAGGAAGTCCTCTGTGATGCTGTCCAGGCGTTCAACCAGCTCTTCCACGGTATAAGGGCGCTCCTGGAGCAGTTCCACGATCTGCTTTTCCTTCCCGCTGTGCGCACGCCGATGTTTATAGGGCATGAGGGTGAGCAGTTCCATCCCGCGCGTGGACGAGCTGAAGCGGTTCAGGCGATGCTCAATCCAGTCAAGCGCCTCGCCGACACTCCTGCCCTGTGCGGCCAGCCATGCGGCCGGGGCGATCCGCCGCGGTCCGATCTCAAGGTGGCCATTGACGCAGGCGATGCGGCTGTCCCCGCCCAGACCGAGCGTGCGCATGTCCAGGGCCTCCACGAAGGTCTGCCATTGGCCGACCCTGGCGCCCTGGCTGGAGGTCTGCACGGCTCCCCCCCGGATCCTCGCGGTGTCCGTGGTGGTGCCGCCAATATCAACGATTATCGCGTCCGGCACGCCCGTGAGACAGGCGGCGCCTGCGACACTGGCGGCGGGTCCGGACAGTATTGTCTCGATCGGCCGTTCCAGGGCGGCCTCCAGGTTCATGAGCGAGCCATCGCTCCGGACGACCATGATCGGAACCTTCAGGCCGCGGCGCCGCATCGAAGTCTGTATGTCTCCCATGAAATCGTTCAGGCAGGGAATGATCCGCGCGTTGAGAACCGCCGTCTCGGACCGGATCCGGTAGTTGAGTCCGCCGGACACCTCATGGGCGCAGGTGACCACCGCATCGGTCTCCTTGCGGACAGCCGCCTTGACCTGCAGTTCATGGCTCGGATTGACATGGCTGGCATAGCCTCCGACAGCGAAGGCCCGAACTCCATGGCGGTCGATCATGTCGCGTACGATCCGGCGAACCTGTTCGGGATCGGTAGGCGCGAGTTCACGTCCGTCAATTTCCAGCTGTCCTGCGACGGTCCCGATCACGTCGTGTGAAAAGCCTTCCGGATCGGGCCATCCGTATGGCGTCATCAGCAGCAGCCCCACTTTCTGCCCACGTCCCTCGACAATTGCGTTGGTGGCGAGGGTGGTGGAGACCGAAACCACATCCACTTCCGGGAAGCGGCTGGCGTCGAGCTGGTCGAGCGCCGCGTCTATCCCAATCGTGTAGTTCCATTTTGTCGTCAGGCTCTTGGCTTTCTGGAGGACGGCATGGGAGTCGAAGTCGTAGATGACGACATCCGTATACGTGCCTCCTGCGTCGATTCCCAGTCCGAGACGCGCGCACCTTGCCGGTTCCGCGGAGGCGGAGCCCTCCGATCGCACATCGCGCACGATGACTTCCGGTTCGGCGTCCGCTTCGCTTCCGTCACGGACGGGAACAGCATGCAGACTCCGGCGGACGGCGTCATATATCGTGACGTAATGCGGTTGCACGACCAGGATGTCCGCCGTGGATTCCCGCGCGGTGAGCAGGCGGATCAGCAGATCGTGCGTCCCCGGCAGTTCCTCATATTTCCAGCCGAACTCCGCGGCCATGTTCTGCGCCATGCTGGCGTATCGCGAACGGCCGGCGGATTCCACGCCGGTGTCGATGAACGCGGCGCGCTGGTAATTGCCATGCCAGCTGTCAAGAAAAGTCCGGATGGCCTCGGCGTGTTCCTGTCCGTACTGGCTCACGAGCCTTTCAAAATCATGTTCGATAGGATTGCAGCACCCGGACGCCTCCTGTTCATCGGAACTCCAGGGACGGGTCTTCTCCTCGATCCAGCCGGCGGAAACGTAGTAGGTTCCAGGGTACTTGGAGAACTGCTCGCGGTAGGCGCGGTCGGAACCGAGGAAAAGGGCGATGCAGTCATGCACCAGCGGGATGGCAATCGGCACGTCGCCCGCCCGCAGGCCGACGCTTCCGCGTCCGCATACGCCGTAGCCGACGACGATCAGGTCGCATGCTTGGCTGGCGGAGGCGGTGTCAACAGCCTCCTGGAGCCGGGCGCGCAACTCATGCGGATTGTTGTGCAGGCCTCCCGGAAGCAAGGTCAAACCAATATCGATGCCCAGACGCTTGACAATGGATTTGAGATC